>QFOV01000364.1 GCA_003248565.1 Stenotrophomonas sp. | reverse complement strand
GTTTGCCCCGCAGGCACGCACCGTGTTCGATACCGTCGACCTGCACTACCTGCGCGAGCGCCGTGGTGCCGAGCTGGCCCGCGACCAGCGCCTGCTGCGCAGCGCCGAACGCACCCGCGCCAGCGAGCTGGCGGTGATGGCAGCCACCGATGTGACCCTGCTGGTCAGCGCGGCTGAAAAAGAGCAACTGGCGACCGACGCACCGCAGGTGCAGGTCGAATTGATCTCCAATCTGCATGAAGTCGCTGGCGCTGGCCAGGGCTGGGCACAGCGGCATGATCTGGTGTTCGTCGGCGGCTTCCGCCACCCACCGAATCTGGATGCGATGACCTGGTTCATCGGCGAGGTGTTCCCGCTGATCCATGCCCAGCGTCCAGAGATCCAATTCCACTGCATCGGCGCCGATGTACCGGACAGCATCCATGCACTGGCCGCTGGCAGCCCCGGCGTGCAGGTACATGGCTACGTGCCAGATGTTGTTCCCTTCATGACCGGCATGCGCGTTGCGGTGGCGCCGCTGCGCTTCGGCGCCGGGGTCAAGGGCAAGGTCAACCTGAGCATGGCCCACGGCCAGCCAGTTGTGGCCACCACCTGCGGCGTGGAAGGCATGCACCTGCAGGATGGTCAGGACGTACTGGTTGCAGATGGCAGCCGGGCCTTTGCCGACGCGGTCCTGCGCCTGTATGACGACGCGGCGCTATGGCAACGGCTGTCAGGCAACGGTTTGGCCAATATCGCCAGGCACTTCTCGATGGATGCGGCGCGCCTGGCCGTGCAGCGGGTGTTTTTTTCTCCATAGCGCAGGTCGCTCGTTCAATCACACCGCATGCAAGCGTGCACGCGCAGCCGGACCATCGATCATGCTGCGCTGGAGCCATACCGGTAAAGCGTCAGCCGAGCGTAACTCAGCGCTACCTGGCTCATCCCGGCGCAGCGCCCGCGACAATCAACGCAGCGCGTTGCGGACCCGCTCGCTGAAGCCGGCAATTTCCGGTGTCGCCGGATCGATTTCGCGTGCCTGCAGCAGCGCCTGCTGTGCAAAGGCGGTGTCGCCGCCTCCCAAACGCTCGCTGCCAACCGCGATCCAGCGCTGCGCCAGCCGTCGTCGCGCCGGTGCCAATGCAGGATCAGTCGGGGCAAGCGCCTGCCAGGCATCCAGGCAGGTACGTGCTGCACGCAGGCGATTGCCGCGCAGGTTGTCGTCCAGGCAGGTGCGCGCGGCCGGAAGTATCCTCGCCGCCGCGCGTTTGACCCGTGCGTCCTGCGGTGCCAGCGCCTGTGCGGCCTTGAAGCGATCGTAGGCACTGCTGCCTGGTGGCAACAACCATTGCTGGCGGGCCTCGGCTTCGTCGAGTTGTTTGAGCAGCGCCTTCAAGCGGCGTTCGCGCTCGGCGCCGGCAACCGGTGCCTCCATCGACTGCCGGGCCTGACGCGCGCGTTGCAGCACCTGTTCGGCAGGGCTCAGTTCGGCGCTGTCGGGCGCCAGTTCACGCGCGTGCTGGAGCGCGCGTTCAGCCGCTTCAAACTGAAAATCCGCAGCCAGACGCAATGCTTCCTGCACCTGCGCATGGGCGATGCGCTGCAGCCCCTGGCGGGCGACCGGGTCCTCGCCTGCTGCCAGCACCTGCTGGAAAGCAGTGGTTGCGCGCTGCAGGCGGCCGCGTGCCAGATCACGCTCGCCCTGCTGCCGACGCTGTTCCAGCGCGGCATTCATGACCGCCTTGACCCCCGGCAGATTGGCATGACCGGCATCATAGTGCTCCACCCGCTGCAGCAAAGCCGCCGCTGCAGCCAGATCACCGCGATCCGCCGCCCGCGTGGCCTGGGTCAACAGGTCGGAGAGCACCTCGTCACGTCCTTCCAGCGCCTGCATCTTGTCCGGCTGCAGCGCCAGCACACGCTGGTACAGCGGCAAGGCCGCGTCGGCCGCATCATCCAGACGGCCCTGCGCCTGCGCGGCCTCGGCCTGCTGCAACAGCTGCTCGATGCCGTCATGCCCGCGCACCGCCTGCTGCAGCCTGGCCGCGAGCAGATCAATCTCGGCGGAAGGTGCCTGCAGTTGCCGCGCCAGCACCAGGCTGGCCGCAGCCGCCTCGCGATCGCCTGCCGCCAACTGTGCGCGCGCCTGTGCAAGCGCTGCCTGCGCGGTCTGCACCAGCGCGTTGCGCACATCGCTGCGGTCCGGGTCCAGCGCGGCGGCGGCTTCAAACAGTTCACGTGCCCCGCGCCCGTCGGCGGCGCTCAAACGCCCCTCGCGCAGCGCCTGGCGGCCGTCGTCGAGCAGTTGCTGGATCTTGGTTTCCGGCCACAACCAGTCGGCCAGCGGCTGCCGGAACAACGCCAATAGCAGCGCCAAGGCGGCCACGCCGATGGCGATCGAACGCCAGGCACGCGGGCTGTTCCAGCCACGCGCCACCCACCAGCGCCCGTACAGCCGCAGCTTGTCGCCGAATGTCTCCAATCCCTGTTGGCCGCGCTGACGCCAGTTCTCCATGCGCCAAGCTTACCTATCCCAGCCTTCGCGCATCGTCTACGCCGGGCAAGGCATCGAGTTTTCCAAGCAGGGTGGACAGCTGGCCGTAGTCACTCACCTTCAAGCGCAGGCGCAATTGGATGCGTCCGCTCTCGCGCAGGTTGGCGCTGTTGATCTCCAGCACATAGGCATCTTCCTGCGCGATGAGGTTGGTGATGTCCTTCAACAGCCAGCGGCGGTCAACCGCGCGCACCATCACATCCACCTCATAGCCGGTGCCGGTACGTCCCCATTCCACCGGCAATACCCGTTCCGGATGGGCGGCCGACAAGCGCGCCA
>QFOV01000363.1 GCA_003248565.1 Stenotrophomonas sp. | reverse complement strand
CCTGAGATGGATGCGCATCGCTACATCGTCGGCTACGAGGTCTATCTGGATGGTCATGCGTTCTGGTGGGGGCATCTGGCCGTGCATCTGCAGGATGCAGATCCGATGCTGTTGCAGCCGCAGCTGCTGCTGGATCATCTGTGTGCGACGGCGGCGCAGCGACACGATGTTGCTTCGGCGCAGGTGCGGTTGAAGATGATCAGTCGGCTGTAGCGAATGGTGTTCCTTTCTACCGGCTTCGTTGCCTACGCCGCTCCTGCACACTACGGGTGGATTACCTGGAAAGCCCCTTGCCGAGCGTGGCTCGGCACTACATGCTGCCATCTGGCGCGCTTTCGCAGTTGGGCCTCGCCCAATACACTCGGCCTGCCCTCTTTGAACTGCAGGTCTTCGACTCCACATGCCTCTACTCAAAGGTTTCGCGCTGGGCCGGGAATTCGATATCGAGACGGAACTGGTGCAGGCATGTTCGGAAGCGCCCAACCACATCCTGGAGCAGCTGGTTTTCAGCTCGGAACTGGACTTTGATCCCTGCCGTGAGCAACTGGAGAAGGCGCTCTCGCTGCGTTACGGCCCATCTGCAGCGCCCATCTTGAGCGTGAACGGAGAAGTTTCCGTGGCCTGCTATACCTTCGCCAAGGACGCAACACGGGTCACCGCGCAGATCTCCTGCGAAGGGCCGAACTACCGCTGCCATGGCTTCGTCCATGCCACCACCCGCTGGCAACCGGATTCCAGTCCGTGATTCGCTGTCATCGGCTCGTGGGCGTGTACACGTCAACCTGAAGCACGCATTCGATTCCCAAGGACGATCCCTGACATGAATAGTCATTCCATGCTGCTGTGGTTGCTGCTTGCCGTTGCACCGGCTGCGGCGGCGGATACTCAGGATGAAGCAGCCACATTGGCCATCGTCACCGCCGGCCATTGGCAGTCAGGGCAACAGCAAGGGATTTATCGGGTGCGCCTGGAGAATGTTGGCTTCGAGCACGTTTCCTGCCGTGTCTGGATTGAATGGCTGAGCGCAGTTGCTCCTGCAAAGCCTTTCGCTACCGTTGCAAAACTGCCGTTGGCGGAAGCATCGGACGGCTTCTGGTCGTGCCCCAACCGCAGCGGCACCGTGGCTCTGCACGATGCCTCATTGCAGCTGCATCTGGTCCATGCCTATGCGCATGAGCCGCGCGTGTTCAATGTGGTGCTTGGGGCACCGGGGCACTACCAGCTGCAAGAGGGGAACGTACCCTGAAACACCTGCCAATCGCTCGACAACCAGGCAAAGGCAGGCGTGACTTCACGCCGTACGCAAGCACTGCCCAACAAAGGAACACACCACCGTGACGAATGGAATCAGCCACACTTTGCTACCGACGACGAACACCGGGCAGCGCACCTGCCGCGGCCTGTTGTTGGCAGGCATATTGCTGCTGGGCGCATGTGCCACGCAGCCCGGTCCACTGGGCACGCTCTCCAACATCACGGTCACCGAGAGTGGCGTGGACAACGAGCGCGACGCGCTGCTGTGTCATGGATTCAAACCGGATCCCCGGCAGGTGCGTGCGTTTTTCCGCCAAGCCGTGCTGATCACCCCGCGCCAGCAACACGACTTCTTCCTGCATGGGCCCTGCTATGTGCGCGGCACCCTCACCACCGCTTACGAGACCTGGCATTGGGAGCTGCGCAATGGCGGCACTGCGCGGGTGACTTCCGCTGCGGGCGATGATGCTTTCCTGCTGGCCGATCCGCGCGAGGAATCATCGCTGGGCGATGAGTGAGGCCTGCACGGTTCTGTAGTGCCGAGCCATGCTCGGCAGATGCCTTGCCGGTAAAGCCTCTGCCGAGCATGGCTCGGCACTACCGCGTTGCTCCCTCCCTTTTGCATAGCAAAGGGGAGGGTTGGGGAGGGGTTGGCTCTGCGGCCTTTCCAGCGTTGCTGGCTTCGCGGCTTACGCCGCTCCTACAAAGCTGATGGATGCCTGGGGAAGCCGCTGCCGAGCATGGCTCGGCACTACATTGGACAAGCCTCTGCCGAGCATGGCTCGGCACTACATTGGACAAGCCTCTGCCGAGCATGGCTCGGCACTACCGCTGCTACTCCCTCCCTTTTGCGCAGCAAAGGGGAGGGGTTGGCTCCGCGGCCTTTCCAGCGTTGCTGGCTTCGCGGCTTACGCCGCTCCTACAAAGCTGATGGATGACTGGGAAAGCCTCTGCCGAGCATGGCTCGGCACTACCGCTGCTGCTCCCTCCCTTTTGCGCAGCAAAGGGGAGGGTTGGGGCGGGGTTGGCTCCGCGGCCTTTCGAGCGTTGCTGGCTTCGCGGCTTACGCCGCTCCTACAAAGCTGATGGATGACTGGGGAAGCCTCTGCCGAGCATGGCTCGGCACTACATTCGTGAAGCCTCTGCCGAGCATGGCTCGGCGCTACCCTCAGTAGTCTTCTTCGGCGGCGGCTTCGCGGCCTTGCTGGCGGATCAGCGCTTCTTCGCGGGCGTCGTTGATGGCGTGACGCACGCTGTCCAGGTCCACCGCGCGCTCGTCCGGGGTGAACTCGCCGGTCAACACGGTATCCGGCAGCAGATCGCCGGCCTGGAACAACTCCCACATCTCTTCGCCGTACCAGGTCTCCAGCAGCTCCGGTGCCCAGCGGCCGAGGTTGGCGGTGAGGTTGTTGACGTCACGCAGCAGCATGGTGCGGGCGGCGTTGTTGCCGCCGGCGCTGACCACCTGCGGGAAATCGATCACCACCGGGCCATCCGGCCCGACCAGCACGTTGTACGGCGACAGATCGCCGTGGATCAGGCCACAGCACAGCATCAGCTTGACCTGCTGGACCA
>QFOV01000362.1 GCA_003248565.1 Stenotrophomonas sp. | reverse complement strand
CAGACGGTTGCCGAGAATGTCCGCGTTGCGGTGACTGCGGCGGACAACGTCGCTACCGTGCAGCCGGGCGAGTTCGTCGGCCCGCAGGTCGGCAAGGACCTGGCGATGAACGGCATCTACGCCACGCTGTTCATGGTCATCGGCTTCCTGATCTACATCGCTGCCCGCTTCGAATGGAAGTTCGCCATCGTCGCCAGCATCACCGCGTTCTTCGACCTGATCCTGACGGTTGCCTACATGTCGCTGCTCGGCCGCGAGTTCGACCTGACCGTGTTGGCCGGTATGTTGTCGGTGATGGGTTTTGCAATCAACGACATCATCGTGGTGTTCGACCGTGTGCGCGAAAACTTCCGCAGCCTGCGCGTGGAGCCGCTGGAAGTGCTTAACCGCTCGATCAACCAGACGCTGTCGCGTACGGTGATCACCGCGGTGCTGTTCTTCCTGTCTGCACTGGCGCTGTACATGTTCGGTGGCGAGTCGATGGAAGGCCTGGCCGAAACCCACATGGTGGGCGCCGTGATCGTGGTCATCTCCTCGATCATCGTGGCCGTGCCGCTGCTGAGCATTGGTCCGTTCAAGGTCACCAAGCAGGATCTGCTGCCCAAGGCCAAGGACGAGGAAGAGCTCGCTCGTCGTCCCTGACGGACTCGCACTGCCTCGCTGGAAAGCCGCGCCCCGCGCGGCTTTTCTTTTGCCTGCAATCCGTGCGGGGGCAGGGCGGTCCATGCGGTGGCGTCGGTTGTTTTCGATGCGGCAGCGCACTACGATCCTCCCGGTTCAGCGCGCAAACTGCTTGTGCTGCTGTCTTCTGTTTAGCCAACCGAGGTTTTCATGGTCATCAAACCGCGTGTGCGCGGCTTCATCTGCGTCACCACCCATCCGACTGGTTGCGATGCGGCGGTCAAGGAACAGATCGATTACATCAAGGCCCAGCCCAAGCTGGCCAATGGCCCGAAGAAGGTGCTGGTGCTCGGTGCCTCCACCGGTTACGGTCTGGCCGCCCGCATCAAGGCTGCGTTTGGCAGCGATGCCGCCACCCTTGGCGTGTTCTTCGAGCGCCCGGGCAGCGAGACCAAGCCGGGTACGGCGGGTTGGTACAACTCCGCCGCATTCGAGAAGTACGCGCACCAGGCGGGCCTGTATGCGCGCAGCGTCAATGGCGATGCGTTCTCCGACGAGGTGAAGCAGAAAGTCATCGAGATCATCAAGGCTGACCTTGGCCAGGTCGATCAGGTGGTTTACAGCCTCGCCGCGCCGCGTCGCAAGCACCCCAAGACCGGCGAGATCATCAGCTCCACGCTGAAGCCGATCGGCGCGCCGATCACCCTGCGTGGCCTGGATACCGACAAGGAAGTGCTGACCGAAACCACGCTGCAGCCGGCAACGGCCGAGGAAATCGCCGGCACCGTGCAGGTCATGGGTGGCGAAGACTGGCAGATGTGGATCGACGCGCTGCTTGAGGCTGGCGTGCTGGCACCGGGTGCCACCACCACCGCGTTCACCTATGTCGGCGAAGAGATCACCCAGGCCATTTACTGGAATGGTTCGATCGGCGCTGCCAAGAAGGATCTGGATGCCAAGGTGCTGGCCATCCGTGACAAGTTGCAGGGGTTGGGCGGCGATGCGCGTGTGTCGGTTCTGAAGGCTGTTGTGACCCAGGCCAGCTCGGCGATTCCGACCATGCCGCTGTATCTGTCGCTGTTGTTCAAGGTGATGAAAGAGCAGGGTACGCACGAAGGCTGCATCGAGCAGCTCGATACCCTGTACGACATTCTGTACAACGGCCCGCAGGGCGGCGCCAACGCGGCTGACCACATCCGCCAGCAGTTGCAGGACGCGCAGGGCCGCGAGATCGCGCTGGTCGACGGCGAAGGCCGCCTGCGTGCGGACTACAAGGAAATGGCGCCGGAAGTGCAGGGCAAGGTACTGGAGCTGTGGCCGCAGGTGACCAATGAGAACCTGTACGAGATCAGCGACCTGGCCGGCTACAAGGCCGACTTCCTGCGCCTGTTCGGGTTCGGCATCGATGGCGTGGATTACGAAGCCGATGTGAATCCGGATGTGGCGATTCCGGGGATTGTTGAGGTCTGAGTTCTTTTGGCTTCTTGGTAATGAGAAGGCCGCGCTTTGCGCGGCCTTTTTTTGTTTGAAGCTAGGAGCTTGCCCTCACCCCACCCCCCGCTCCCGCGCCCCGGCTCTTGCGCTGGCGCATGGTCGTTCAAGGAGCAGCGAACCTGTGGTTCGCAAGCTGCTCCTTTCACCCCGCTTGCGGGAGAGGGGCTAGCAATGCTTCAGCTCGTAGTGGACTGAGCCCCTCTCCCGCCTGCGGGAGAGGGGTTGGGGTGAGGGCAGCTCTTGGCGCAAACAAGCAGCCCACAGAAAACCATCAACCAAACTCAAAATCCATTTCAGCCGTCGGCGGCCCGACAAAATCGCCTTCCACGTAATCCACGCCAGCGCTGAACAACAGGCTCATCGTCGACGCATCCGCCACGAACTCGGCGATGGTCAGAATGCCGGCAGACTGCGCCTTGGTGGTGATTTCCTGGGTCTTCTCCAGCTGTTCCTTGGCCAACGCCGGATCAGCGGTGAACGCACTGTCCAGCTTGAGGAAACCTGGCTGGAAGTGGGCCAGCAGCTGGAACGAATCCAGTCCCGAACCAAATTGCTCCAGGCCAACCTTGCAGCCCAGCGCAGTGACATCTGCCAGGAATTGCTGCGCATTGCGCAGGTGGGTGAATACCTTGGCCTCGGGAATCTGCAGCCACAGCTGCGCGCCTTCCACGCCTTCGGCCTGCAGGCCATTGCGGATCACCGTCAGCAGCTCGGGGTC
>QFOV01000361.1 GCA_003248565.1 Stenotrophomonas sp. | reverse complement strand
CCAGTAACCGCCCCACAGCAGCTTGATCACGTTCCAGCCGCCGCCACGGAACACGCCTTCCAGTTCCTGGATGATCTTGCCGTTGCCGCGCACCGGGCCATCAAGGCGCTGCAGGTTGCAGTTGACGACGAAGATCAGGTTGTCCAGGCCTTCGCGGCCGGCCAGGGCGATGGCGCCCAGGGTTTCCGGCTCGTCCGACTCGCCGTCGCCGATGAAGCACCACACCTTGCGGTCGCTCTTCTCGATCAGGCCGCGGTTTTCCAGGTAACGCAGGAACTGCGCCTGGTAGATGGCAGCCAGCGGGCCCAAGCCCATCGACACGGTCGGGGTCTGCCAGTAATCCGGCATCAGCCACGGGTGCGGGTACGACGACAGACCGCCGCCGTCCACTTCCATGCGGAACTTGTCCAGCTGCTGCTCGCTGATGCGGCCTTCCAGGTAGGAACGCGCATAGATGCCCGGGGCGCTGTGGCCCTGGATGAACAGCAGGTCGCCCGGGTGGTTGTCGCTGGGTGCGCGCCAGAAGTGGTTGAAGCCCACGTCATAGAGTGTTGCGCCCGATGCGAACGAGGCGATGTGGCCGCCCAGGTCGCCCGGCTTGCGGTTGGCGCGCACGACGGTGGCCATCGCGTTCCAACGGATGATGGAACGAATGCGCCATTCCAGTTCCGCATTGCCGGGGCTCTTGGCTTCCAGCTGCGGCTCGATGGTGTTGACGTATTCGGTGGTGGGGGAGAACGGCAGGAACGCACCCGAGCGACGGGTCAGTTCAACCATGCCTTCCAGCAACTGATGTGCGCGCTCGGGGCCCTCGACATCGATAACGGCCTTCAACGACTCGATCCACTCCTGGGTTTCCAGGGGATTCGTGTCGTTATCAAGCATCTCGTTCAACCAGTTCATTAGCGCTCCCAGTTACTGCACGCACGCGCGCGCTTGTCATTATTTTGAGCCGTAAAGTGTAGCGCACCCGGTACCTTGCCAAGCTGGCTACGCATGCGTATGGAGCGGCAAAAGCCAGTGTCTGCAAGACAGTTCGCGACAGTGCTCATGCACCCACGAGGACAGCCGGAGACAGCTTCCGCACCCCTGCCAACATCCTTAATGGCGCTAAACACGGGGCGAAATTGCCATCTGCCGGGGTCAGCCCGATGACAGCGGGGCCAGCGAACGGCCCCACCACCCACCAGGAATGCCCACCTAGCTGGTCTGCACCGTCCCATGGGAGGCGCTGCCATTTGCGCCGGAAGAGTTTTCGATATATCGTTTTGCGCAAATTCGATATGTCGAAAACCCTGATGACCAGCCCGGAACCCCGCCGCCCACCTACCCCGCGCCCCTTGGGCCGTGGCGATCTGCGCCTGTTGCTGCTGTCCCTGATCGGCGAGCAGCCGCGCCACGGCTACGAGCTGATCCAGCAGATCAGCGAGATGTTCGTGCGCGTCTACACGCCCAGCGCGGGCTCGGTGTATCCGCTGCTGGCCGACTTCGAGAAGCAGCGCTGGGTAAGCGCCGAGGAAGACGGCGGGCGCAAGCGCTACCACATCACCAACCTTGGCCAGGCCCAGCTCAAGCTGCGCGCCGAGGACGTGGAAACCGCGCGCATGCGTGCACGCCACAACTCGCGCGTCATCGCCAGGGAAAGCCTGCCGGCGCCGCTGCGCGATGCCATGCACCAGTTCACCCACTCGTTGATGTTGCGCAAGGGCGATTGGCAGGACGCCGATGTCGCGCGCATCGCCGGCTTGATTGCAGAGGCGACCGCGCTGGTACAGCAGCAGTCGCAGGAAAACTGATTCGCACCACTGTTATTCACTACGACCCAGCCAGAGCGATCCAGCCACGGTCTCCCGGCCTTGCCGACACTGACCCCAGGTACCCCCATGTCACAGCATGAAACCCAATTGATCCGCATGACCCCGCGTTTCCGCCAGCTGCAGGTAGTGCACACGGAACGCCTGACCCCGAACATGCAGCGCATCGTCGTGGGCGGCGATGCGCTGGAAGGTTTTGACAGCCGCTCACCGGATGACCACGTCAAGCTGTTCTTCGCCAATGCCGAAGGCGAATTTGTATTGCCGGAACTCACCGAACAGGGCCCGCGCTATCCGGAAGGCAAGCAGCCGTCACCGGCGCGTGATTACACGCCGCGCTTTTACGATGCCGAGGCTGGGGAACTGGTGTTGGATTTCGTGCTGCATGGTGATGGCCCGGCTACGAGTTGGGCAGCCACCGCCAAGGTTGGCGACGAGTTGGTAGTTGCCGGGCCGCGTGGTTCGCATGTGGTGGCCGATGATTTCGACTGCTATGTGCTGATTGGCGATGAGACGGCGTTGCCGGCGATTGCGCGGCGCTTGGAGGAGCTGCCGGAAGGTGCGATGGCCGAGGTGTTCATCGAGATACCGGAAGAAGGTGACCGGCAGCCACTGGAGAGCGCGGCGCAGGTGACCGTGTCGTGGTTCGAGCGCAATGGCTTTGATGCGGCGAGCAGTACGTTGCTTGAGGATGCCTTGGTGGATTTCGAGCAGCCTGATGGCGATACGCATTACTGGATTGCCACCGAGTCCAAGCGTGCGCGGATGATGCGCAAGTTTGTGGAAGGGCATCTGCAGGTGCCGAAGGAGTGGATTCGCGCGACCGGGTATTGGAAGGCGGATCCGAACGAGGTGGAGTGATGCTTGAGGTCTGACCCTTCTCCCTTCGGGAGAAGGTGCCCGGAGGGCGGATGAGGGTGCGGGCCAAGCTGTAGTGCCGAGCCATGCTCGGCAGAGGCTTTCCCGGTAAGGCTCCAGCCGAGCGTGGCTCGGCTCTACACGGTCAAAAGCTACCCCTCCCCAGCCCTCCCCTTCGCT
>QFOV01000360.1 GCA_003248565.1 Stenotrophomonas sp. | reverse complement strand
GTACTGCCGTGGGTAGCAATCACATGGCGCGCACCGGATTGCTGCACGGTCTGCAGCAACCCAGGCCAATCGGCATGATCGGACAGGACGAAGCCGCGGTCATAGTTGCCGCGGCGGCGGTTGCCGCGCAGTTGCATCCACCCTGAGGCGAAACCCTGCTGGGCACGGCGGAAACGGCGCAGCCAGCTGCTGCCTGCTGCTGACGGTGGTGCGATGACCAGACGCCCGGCGAACTCCGCTCCGCGTTCTTCGTCGGCCACGCGTTGGGTCTCAATCATGGCAACGCCGGCGCGTCGATAAACCTGCACGCCCGCATCCACTGCGCCGTGCAGCCAGACCGGCGCTGTCTCACCCAGCGCCAGCAGCTCGGCAAGCACCCGCTGCGCCTTGCCCAAGGCGTAGCAGTAAAGGATGGCCGCTTCGCCATGCTCGGCACATTCATCGCGCCACGCAGCGATCTCGGCGATCACCCCAGCGGTTTCAGGCCAGCGATAGATCGGCAAGCCGAACGTACATTCGGTGATGAACGTATCGCAGCGCACCGGTTCGAACGGCGTGCAGGTCGGATCCGGCTGACGCTTGTAGTCACCCGAAGCGACCCATACCTGCCCGTCCACCTCGATCCGCACCTGGGCAGAGCCCAGTACATGGCCCGCCGGGTGCAAGGACACCGTCGCCGCCCCTAACCTGAAAGACTCGCCGTAGGCATGGCAGATGTAGTGCTGGACACCGAGGCGCCACTCCAGGATAGGCAGGCTGGCGGTGGCAAGGTGATAGCAACCCATGCCTGCCCGCGCATGATCGCCATGCCCATGCGTAATGACCGCACACCTGACCGGACTGGACGGATCAATGTAAAAGTCACCTGCCGGGCAATACATGCCCTCAGGCCTCAGTACGATGAGATCGCCGTTCGCCACGCGCGTTCCTACGATTGAGCTGACTACAATGTGCCATGGAGATGGTAAGGCTTCATGAGGCCCTGCCTTTCGCGCGTCACGCAGAAACAACGTGAGAGGTTCGGAATATGGCGATCGTCCAGATAATTGGCGATAGCCAATGCCGACAAAGCGGCTGATTGGGCGTTTGAACGAATTTCGATCATGAGGGCGAAAGGCTGTTGCGCCTATGCCACGCCTGCAGGGATGGCGAGACCACGCCGTCCAGTGAAAGCCGCATCACGGCGCAGGCGTCCAACGCGTCCCGCAGCGCGGCCAATACCGGATGGGTCCATGCCGCAGGCCAGTTTTCTACGGCTCCAAGCTCTGCGACCACGCGACGCTCCAGCCCATCCAGTTGGTCGCGCCAGGGCAGCAACTGGTCGGCAATCCAGTTCGCTAACGGAGCGTGAACCTGAAATCCCTGCGCCGCCAGTTGCTCCCGCGCGTCTACCAACTGCAGACAGGCGCCGCGAAACCATTCCGTCCTGCCACCGGCGCGCGTAGGCACTTCGATCGGCGCAGGTGCCGCATGGAGTCTCAATAGCCGCTTCAAGCGAGTTTCCCAGCTACGCGCTTCGCCTATGGATTCGGCCTCCACCAACCAGCCTTGCGTCAGATCGAAGAAGTCGTAATACCTGCGGGAGAATGCCTGCAACCGAACCAGAGGATCCCGCGCGATGCCCAATTTGCCAAAATCCTCACCAGCAACCGGAAACAAGTAGAGAAACGTCCGTCCCCGCGGGCCGGTACCCAGCCCCTCCAGTGGCACGATTCGCCTGCTCATAGCGCTGTCAGGAGGTCTTGCGTACCGCCTTCTTCGCAGCCTTCTTCGCTACCTTCGCGGCCGGTTTCTTGGCTGCCGACTTCTTTTTGGCTGGTGTACGGCGATTGCTCTCCAGACTCTTCTGCAGCAGCGCCATGAAGTCAACGACATTGGTCGCGGCATCTTCGTGACCGTCCGCTTCATGCTCCACGATCTTCGTGGTGGCACCTTTCGCTTTGATCCGCTTCTTGATGATCGCCTCCAAGCGTGTACGGAACTCGTCGTGATATGTCTCCGGCTTCCAATGCGCCTCCATGGATGTAATGAGATCCTTGGCCATCTGCATTTCCTTCGGCGCGATGCGATAGTCACTGGGCTTGCCGGTGGGTAGCTTGTAGTCGTCCGGTTTCACCAGCTCCTGCGGGTAACGCAGCATCATCAACACCAGCGCATCATCTTCAGGAACAACGGCACACAGATACTCCCGCGTCCGGATCACTACCCGCGCGACGCCGACTTTGCCGGTGCTTTTCAGCGTCTCACGCAGCAGCACATACCCCTTTTCTGCCTTCTTGCCAGGCACCAGGATGTACGGCTTCTCAAAGAACCGCATGCCAATCTCGTCGCGGTCGACGAAGGCTTCCACATCAACCGACTCATGCGTCTGTGGCGCAGCAGAGGCGATATCCTCTTTCTCGACCACCACGTAACTGCCCTTGTCGTACTCGAACGCCTTGACGATATCCTTCCAGGGCACCTCTTCACCGGTATCGGCATTCACCCGTTCGAAACGGATGGGCTTCTTGTCGCGGGAATCCAGAATGCGGAAACTCAAATCCACACGCCGCTCGCCGGACATCAACGAAACAGGAATGTTCAACAAGCCAAATGACAGGGTTCCAGTCCAGATAGGGCGTGCCATAGCGACCTGCCGATGAAGGTGAGTCACCACGCTGGCCAAGTCGACCTAAATTTTCTGTGAAGACAAGTAAAAAGCTCTGAATTCACCTACCTCAGCGGCTCTTGAAAAGGCGGCCAAGAGCCGACATCCGAATGCCTGCCTCGTACGAGATCGAGGGAGATCCAGAACAGTGTTTACACAAAAATCCGCATACGCTCCTTCGGCAGCGGCAGAGGAACTCAACCTTCTGTGCAGGTTGACCGTTGCAGTTTCCAGCACGTCGTAATCGACTGGCTTGGTCAGGTATATGTCAGCACCTTGCAAAAAGCCACGCTCCATCGACTTTGCCCCGGTACGTGCGGTCAACAGGATAATGCCCACTGCCACAAGCTGCCGCAGGTGAGAGGCTACGCTGAAGCCATCCTCACCCGGTAAACCAACATCCAAGATTACGATATCTATTGGATGCACACTCAGATGCAGGCACAAGGCTTCGGCACTAGCAAGCCCCTCGATCGCATGCCCACGACTGCGCAGATCATCGACGAGCAACTCCCTCAGCCCGTCTTCATCCTCGACGACGGCAATATGAACAGATTGCGAGGGAGCAGGAACATAAGGGCCCAAGCTTAAACTAGACCTATCGCGGACGCTAGTGGATAGGGAAAGCCACTAACCCAGCGAGTACCGGATCCTAGGTAGGTAGCGATACGCACCCACAACTTAGGCAATTCATTGCAGCGATGAAGGATTGGCATCCTCAAGGCTTGACACGTTCGATTCCGAGGGTGGTGTTGTGACACAGTTAGATATAAGAAACACCGCCACGGATTGAGCGCAAAAATTGTCAGTGGCTGCTAAAAAACTGCGACATGGATCTTCGACCTGGTCATGAAACGACTAAAGAATGGTGACACTATACTTCCCGGCTCCAAATTGTCCTCAAGGAGCCGCGAGCTGGTTCCTACAGCCATTGGCAGGCCATCTCGCGGAGTACCCTCGCGCTATGACAGCGGCCCGATACTCCCGGACATAGAGCTAGTTTTCGATAGATTGCTCAACACCATCAGGTCTATTCATAACGAAAGACCAAAGCACCCCAAGCCATTTGAGGTCTTCTGGCTAAAAATCTGCAGGGAGCTTCAGAAGGAAGGGAACGCTTCCATCTACCTGCACAAAGTTAACCTACGATTGAGCAGAAGATTCAAGAAGAAAGCAGCACTGCAACAGCAGCTTGTTGAAGCTTTCTCTAACAACATAGAACTCCCCGACCGCCCTGGATTTTCCGTATCCGGCGCTCCCGGCAAGGTCAGCGAACGGCAGGAAGAGCTAAAGGCACTTCGCCCAGAGGCAACGCCGAAGACAGAGCAAGTACTCGGAATTGCAGTCGCATTCTGGATCGAGGCACGGAACGCACACAACTCCAATGATCCCGAGCGCGCTCTATATGCGCTCATGGAATGTACCTTCTATGTAGGCATAGCATCCGGCCCCAGAACTGCTTCGGAAAGAGCGAGTGATCTTGGATCGATCGGAGCAAATACACACAAGCGAGATGCGATTGCACGTATAGCGATACAAACTCTTGCCACGCTGCCAGCAGATAAGAAGTTCAAGCACCCTTACGATCTCGCCGCAGAAATCTCCAATCGCATATGCAAGGAGCCGATTCACGCTGAGGCAGTCATGGCTTACGACTCTTGGTCGAATAGAGCAGGCAACGCTCAAAGCGAAGTGGCGCTTCGACTCGCAAACACCATCCTTAATTGGGGCACTAAGGACAGCGACTATCTTGAGTTTCGCAACGCTTTCCAGAAGCTAGCGCGCCGAGCAGTCAGCCAGCTATCACAGCGATAGAACATTGTAAATGTATCAACTAGCTGTTCTTTTGGACTTATTCCAAACTTGCTTCAGCCTTGCTAGGACCCAGGCGCACGGTGCGCTTGGGAAATTCAAGGAACAGACATGGCAGGCCACATCGATATCAATACTCGTCTCGCCGCGCACGAGGTCCACCTAGCGCCGCAGAACATCACTCCGTATCTGGAACGTCTGGAGGCCATCCTCCAGACGTTTCAGCGCAGCCCTGTGCTGGACGAGGCAATCCGCCTGCCCGAGGTGCTGTCGATCGTCGGCCTGTCCAAGAGCACCTGGTATGCCCGCCTCAATGCGCGCCTGCCGGGATACGACGCCCGCGCTCCGAAGCCTTTCAAGCTCGGTACCTCC
>QFOV01000015.1 GCA_003248565.1 Stenotrophomonas sp. | reverse complement strand
AGCGCTGGTATCGCGGCAAATGCTTGACCTGAGCCCCACTCCCGCCGGGAGAGGGGTTGGGGTGAGAGCAAACAGCAGGACTCTCCAATGAATACCCAAGCCTCATCAGACGCTGCACGCCACCCACTCCCGCAGGGAGAAGGAAAGGTTGCGCTGGTCGAACGCCTCGATCGGCTGCTGCCGCAGACCCAGTGTGGGCAGTGCGGTTATGACGGCTGCCGCCCTTATGCCGAAGCCATGGCCTCTGGCAATGCCGGAATTGATCACTGCCCGCCGGGTGGCGACGCTGGCGCGCGCGCACTGGCTCATCTGCTGGGTGTTCCGGCCCTTCCCTACGACCGCAGCCGTGGCGAGCACAAACTGGCGCAGGTCGCGGTGATCGTCGAAGCCGACTGCATCGGCTGCACCAAGTGCATCCAGGCCTGCCCTGTCGATGCCATCGTCGGCGGCGCCAAATACATGCATACCGTGCTGGCCGACCTGTGCACCGGATGCGAGCTGTGCATCCCGCCCTGCCCGGTGGATTGCATCGAGCTGCAGGCAGTCCCGAACCCCGGTTTTGTGGGAGCCGCGTAAGCCGCGAAGCTCGTAGAAACCGAACTGGCGAAGATCCCTGTCACGGCATCAAACCGCAAAAAAGCAGCAGTTCCAGATCATGTTGAACGCGGCTATCCAGACGATGCGAGCTTCGCGGCTTACGCCGCTCCCACAAATCGATTGAGGATTGCGGCCTCAATACTCGTCATCTTCGCCTTTTGGCGGCAGTGGCGGCACGATGTACTGCCGTCCATGCGCCTGGCAATCCGCAATCAAGGCCTCCGCATCCGCGCGCACTATCGCGCGCGTGCCCAGCGGATAGCGGTTGTCCTCGACCAGGTCGGTGCGAAGGTCGGTAACAGGTGAGAACGACGCAGATACGGCATAGCGCTCCTCCGAGGTAGCCAGCGCATCACCGCCCCACCAGCGGATCAACCATTGCGCGTTGTCCCAGATCAGCACCGTTTCCAACGTGCCGCGGTCGAGCAGGTAACCAACCGCGCAGAAGCGGTTGGGGACGCTGCGGTCACCATGGCGGCGCACCGTATTGCGCAGCTCTGCCTCGATCAGCTTGAACTGCGGGTACTCCAAGGGCTCGATACGCTGCACAGGCACCTTCGCGTAGATCATCCTCGACAGCGGCGCCGGCGCTGCAACAGACACAGTCGCGCTGGCACCAACCAACGCACAACACACTGCAAACAACAGACGAACCTTCATTCCTTTCCCTTGCCTCCCTGCAAAGCCATCAGCAGCTTCAAAGCCTGATCTGCCCGGATGCCATCGCATCCAGAGCAGATCAGCATTGGTCATGCAGTCCGCTTACGGCACAGCCGCAGTGATCACGATCTCGATCTTCCATTCCGGATTGGCCAGCTTGGCCTGCACGGTGGCACGCGACGGCGTTGCACCCTGCGGCACCCACTTGTCCCAGGCTTGGTTCATGCCGGCGAAGTCAGCCAGGTCAGCCAGGAAGATCTCGGCGCGCAGGATCTTGGTCTTGTCGGTCGGGGCCAGGCGCAGCAGATCGTCGATGGCCTGCAGCACCTGCTCGGTCTGGCCAACGATATCGGCGCGGGTGTCTTCCGGCACTTGCCCGGCCAGATAGGCCACGCCATTGTGGATGGTCATTTCCGACATGCGCGGGCCGGTATCGAAGCGCTGGATCATCAGGGTGACTCCGTGTTGGGGATGTAGCCGCCATTGTGAGGGCAAGTGGAAGTTTCAGGCGTTTCTTTGCGTGAACGACGCCACGATGCGAGCGCCACCAACAGCAGCCAACCCACCACGGCCGCAATCACCAACTTCTGCCCCAGTCCGCGCGGGCTGCCACGCCACAGCACGTGCAGCCACAGCCCGGCGAAGGCCAGCCATGCCCAACCCCAGGTCAGCCAATACAGTCGACGCCAATGCGCGTCACGACCGAAGCACCAGGCCTGCAGCAGCATCGCCACGGTCACGCACAGGAACGCGGTCTGGGCCGCCAGACCATGAATCAGCGGCGCCAGCAATGGTGCGAACTGCGGCAGCCAGCTGTCGCCTATCGCCACCGTAGCCAAACCAAGCCCGGCCACGGCGAACAGACTGGGCGGCAAGCCGCGCCGTGCGCTGCCATGCGCTTGCCTGTACAGCATCAGGCCAAGCGCGGCGATGGCCAGCGCCAGCAGGCAATAGACGCTGCGCAGTACAAGCCCATAGGGGCCGTGCAGATACAGACTGAGGGTCGCCCGTACCCAGTCCAGGTCATCACGCGCAAACTGCAGAGCAATGGCAACAACCAGGAACACCAACAAGGCCAACACCACGGCCAAGGCCAGCGCTGGCGATTGCCAAGACCCCCTGTGCGACCCAATGTCCATGCCCACTCCCCGCCGTTCGAGCTGCCAAGTCTAGTGCGCCCGTGGGCGGTCCGCTGACTGAAGGCGGTGAAAACGCTGCGCTGCGTGCATGCAGCCATCATCACGCAAGGGGGCTAGTCTTATGCGTCCGCGCCGCGCCAGCGCATAGCTCCCTCCCGTCTGCATGACCGCGTCGTCCACGTCTTCGGAACCTTCCATGCCGGCTTGGCGGCGTGTTGCCGCCATCCTCGTCACCCTCGCCATCATGGCAATGGCGCTGCATGCCTTGGCCGGTGAGTTCAGCGACCACGGTTACCACCAGATCCGTGCCGCGGTACGCGGTCTCTCGTGGTCGCAACTGGGCTTGGCAACGTTGTTGGGCATGGCCAGCTATGCCTGCCTGGTCGGCTTCGATGCGATCGGCCTGAGGCGCGCCAAACACCCCTTGCCCGCCGCACGTATCGGCATCACCGCCTTCCTGGCCCACGCCGCCGGGCAGACCCTGGGCTTTGCCGCACTGACGGGTGGCGCCATCCGCGTGCGCAGCTACGGCCGTGCCGGACTCAGCCTTGCCGAGATCGGCCAGGTGGTGCTGATGAGCACCTTGGGCTTTGTGTTCGGTGCCTGGCTGCTGCTTGGCCTGGCCTTGCTGCTGGAACCCGGTGCCGCGGCGCTGGCATTGCCGATATCGGCCACAGCGGTGCATGCGCTGGGAATCGGCTTGCTGGTCGGTTTCGCCGCGATGCTGCTGTTGGTCGGCCGCCACGGCCGCAGCATCGGCTGGGGCACGCACCGGATGTGGATTCCCGACCGGCGCACGGTGCTGGAAGTCACCGCGCTGAGCGTGGTCGAGCTGGGCCTGGCCTCGGCAGCGTTCTACGTGCTGCTGCCGGCGCAGGCCGAAGTCGGCTTCATCGGTTTCGTCGGCCTGTATCTGGTCGCGGTGGTGGCCGGGCTGGTGTCCACCGTGCCCGCCGGCTTGGGCGTGTTCGAGTGGAGCCTGCTCAAGCTGCTGCCGCAGGTTGCGCCGGCCGCAGTCCTCGCCGCCGCCGTGGCCTATCGCATCACCTATTACCTGCTGCCGTTGTTCCTGTCCGCGTTGCTCGCCGCCCTGGCCAGCCTGCGTCGCCCGCTGCGCAGCGGTGCCGGCACGGCGTGGTCGGTACTCCGGCCATGGCTGCCGCAACTTATCGCACTGGCCGTGTTTGCGGCCGGCGCACTGCTGCTGATCGACGGCACCCTGCCGGTGCCCCATCAGCGGGTGTTGCCAGCTTCGCTGCCGATCGTGGAGACCTCGCACCTGCTTGGCAGCCTGGGCGGTGTTTTGTTGTTGCTGATCGGGCAAGGCCTGCAGCGGCGCAGCCACGCCGCGTGGATGCTGGCCCTGGCACTGTGCATTGCCCTGCCGCTACCAGCCTGGTTGCGCGGCGGCCATCTGACAGTGGCCCTCACCTTGCCGCTGGTAGCGGTGGCGCTGTGGGCGGCGCGACGCGAGTTCTACCGCGAAGGCGCACTGCTGGACGAGGCATGGTCGTGGCCATGGCTGCGCAATGTCGCACTGGTGCTGGTGGCGACGGTGTGGCTGCTGTTCTTCGTCTACAGCCACGTCGAGTACCAGAACGAACTGTGGTGGCAGTTCGCCACCTCCGGCAATGCGCCACGTGCGCTACGCGCCTTGCTGCTGGTCTGCATCGCGCTGATCGTGTTCGGGCTGGCGCGCCTGCTGCACAGCACCCGCAGCCCGCTGCCCTTGCCGGATGCAGCAACACTGGAGCAACTGCGCCCGGTATTGGCCCTTGCGCAGGACACCCAGGCCTGCGTGGCAATGACCGGCGACAAGGCGATCCTGCACAGCGAGGCCGGCGATGGCTTCGTGATGCTGCAGCGTTACGGCGGCTCGCTGGTGGCGATGGGTGATCCGGTGGGGCCGCCGCAGGTGGCGGCGGCCTTGATCTGGCGCTTCCGTGAAGAAGCCGACCGGCTTGGCCTGCGTCCGGTGTTCTACCAGACCAGCGAGAAGTACTGGCAGCACTATCTCGATCTTGGCCTGACCCTGGTAAAGCTGGGCGAAGAAGCGATGGTGCCGTTGCAGGATTTCAGCCTGGCCGGCAGCGAGCGCGCGGACCTGCGCCAGGCCTGGAACAAGGGCAAGCGCGGCGGGCTCAGCTTCCGGCTTGCTCCCGCCAGCGAGGTGCCCGCATTGTTGGGCGAGTTGGCGGAGATCTCGGATGCATGGCTGGATGAAAAAGCCGGCGAAGAGAAAGGCTTTTCGCTGGGCAGCTTCGAGCCGGGCTATATGAGCCGTTTCCCGCTGGCGCTGGTCGAAGCGGAAGGGCGCATTGTCGCCTTCGCCAATATCTGGCAGGCACCGGCCGGGCATGAGCTGTCGGTTGACCTGATGCGGCATCGCCCGGATGCACCCAAGGGCACGATGGACTTCCTGTTCATCGAGTTGTTCCTGTGGGGCGCCGCCAATGGCTATACCCGCTTCTCGCTGGGCATGGCGCCGCTGACCGGCCTGGCCCAGCATCGGCTGGCCGGCCGCTGGAACCGATTCGCCAACCTGGTCGCGCGTCATGGCGAGCGCTTCTATGGCTTCAGCGGACTGCGCCGCTTCAAGTCCAAGTTCGCACCGGAGTGGCGCCCGCGTTATCTGGCCGCGCCTGGTGGTGTGCATCTGCCAGCAGCGTTGCTGGATGTGACCCGGTTGATATCACTGGATCCGAGTAGAAGGTAAGACCGTTGGTTTGTGGGAGCGGCGTAAGCCGCGAAGCTGGCATCGTTTCGGATAACCAGTTTCGCGGCTTACGCCGCTCCCACAACAGCCCGCATCAAGGCCGCTGCACGTGCTGCAAGATCGCCTTGGCCAGGCCTTCATAATCGCCTTCAAAATGATGATCGCCAGGCAGCTTGATCAACTGCGCGCTTCCCGCAGGCAACTTCGGGCACAGTGCATCATCGTCGTCGGCGCCATAGATGCACAGCGTGTGATCGGCGGCCATGCGGCGCACTTCAGGCGCGATCGGCAGGCCGTCATCGCCGCCGCTGGAGATCCAGTTGCTGACATGGAATTCATAGTCGGCACGCTCGCCCACCGACATCAGCGCGCTCATGCGCAGCATCTGCGCGGTGGTTGGCGGTAGCTTGTTGATGGCCGCAGGCAGCACATCCGCGCCCTGCGAGAAACCGATCAACAACAGCTTCGGTCGCTGCCAGTGGTTGGCGTAATAGCGGGCGATGCGGTCCAGATCCGCCGCAAACCCCGCCGGGGTACGTTCGCTCCAGAAGTAGCGCAGCGAGTCCACGCCGACCACAGGAATACCTGCCTGTGCCAACGCACCCGCCACCTCCTTGTCCAAACCGGCCCAGCCACCATCACCGGAGACGAACACCGCGAAGGTGTCGCCCTGCCCGCTGGCTGGCACTTCCACCAGCGGCAGGCCGTCCAGATCCTGCGGCACCGCAGGCAGGCTGACGCCGTGCTGCGCACCCAGTACCCGGGCCGCGGCGACTTCGCCGGGTATGGCACTGCCAGCGTGGGTTCGCGCGAACTCGCGCGCCAAGGGCACGCCAGCGACGAAAGCCGCTGCAGCCGCCCCGGGACAGGCCAGGCCCTTGCCTGCAGCAGCGTTCAACCAAGGAAAGCGCAACGGCTGTGGCAACAGCGCGCGGCCATTGATGGCATCGCCGCAGGTCATCCTCGCATTGCGCAGCTGCGGGCAGAAGCCTTCGGTCAGCAAACCAGCGAATACATCCGGTTCGGCCTGGGTGGCCACCGCATACGCCAATGCCGCGCCGGCACCATCACCGCCAAGGATCGGCAAGCGATAGGTGGGCACGTGGTAATACGCCTGCACGTAGCGCGAAAAATTCTCCACATCGCCTGCCGAGAAGCCGCACCTGCCCCCTTCCTTGGCGAGCACCTGATAGAGATGGCGGGTGTCGATGTCGACCACCATCGCCCCGTCATCGCGCAAGGCCTGCAGCCGCGCCAGATGCTCAGTAGAGGCCCCGCCATCACCGAACCACAGCACCACGCGTTGCGCCGGCCCACTGGGCAGCAGCACCGGCACCTGTTCGAATCGGCCATGGCTGACCTGCTCCGCCGCAATGGCAGGCATCGCCAGCAGGCCCAGCACCAACACCCCTATCCCCCACATCACACGTGCCATGCACAGGTCTCGATGACGATGCTGCAAAGCCTACGCCCATGGCAGGCGGAAAGATGTCGAAAGCACCGGCTCAGGGCTGCGCTTCGGGGTGGCGTGCAATCCATTCGGCCAACCTCTGCCGGTAAAGCAGCAGCTCGTCGGTATACAGATCCAGCACGCAGAGTGGGCAGCCGCTGCCACAGCACTCGTTCGGACCCGGTGCTTCCGGCGGTTGCGGGCGCGGATCGGGGTCTGGAGTTGCAGGAACTTGGGCAGGTATTTCGTTCATTACAGCGGCCGGTTCGGCCCTATCAGCAGCAGGACAACCCGCATTTTAGCCAAAGCGCCGACTCAGGCCGTGACTCTGCGCAGATTGGCCCGCGCAGCCGCATCGTAGCGTTCATGGAAGAAATCGCTGAAGAAGATACGCGGCTGCGCCAGCACCTTCTTCAGGAAACGCCGCCGGTTGAGCCGGAACAGGAAGCCCGGCACCTTGCCCCGGTACTCCTCGGCAATGCCAAGGTCATAGGCATCAAACACCGCATCCGGCGCCCCCAGGATCGCCATGTCACTGTCCAGGAACAGCGCGGCATCCGCATCCAGCCCGTCTCCGCTGAGGCTGCCATGACGCGCCGTCAGTTCGATCAGCGCCATCACCCGTGCCACATCCACTTCGGCATCCGGCAGCCAACGTTCAATACCGGACGCGGCAAGCTGGGCCGAGCGCGCTTCGTTGTCACCACGCCCCGCCTCGTAGATCGCGTCGTGGTAGAGCACCGCCAGCAGCACTTCCAACGGCTGCTGCCAGCCGGGGCCAGCAGCGACATCGCGGTAGTGCTGCAACAGCGCCTGCACATGGGCGAAGTTGTGATACGCCCGCGGCGGCTGTGCGTAAGCGGTTTTCAGCTCGGCCAGCAGCGGCGGCGGCAGGGTCTGCAGCAGGTCGTTCATGCCTGCATCTTGTCACGAAGTGGCGGAACACGCGTGGCGGCAATCCAATGCAGGAGTCCGCCGAAAGGCGTTTGCGCAACTCATGCCACGCCGCGCTCAGCCCAGTTGCCAGCGGCCTTCGATCTGGTAACGGCCCTGGCCGAGGAAACTGCGCACCAGCACGAATTCGCGCACGAACCAGCGCAGCGGCTGTACCGGCTGGATCGGCAGGCGGCGGCGGTCGTACAACAGGGTCATATGCGGGGTGAAACGCGGGTCCAGCTTGCCCCCCACGCCCTGCAGGCAACGCGCCAGCTCCTCGTGCAGGCCATTCAACAACTCGGCACCGTACTCGCTGCGCAGCACGAAGGGGTTCTTCACGCTGCCGGCAAAGCTGCCCACCTGATCAAAGCAGACCTCGAACTCGGGCATGCGCACCCGCGCTGCCGCCTGCCGCACCTTGGGCAACAGGCTCGGAGGCAGGCCGGCGTAGTCACCCAGATGATGCAGGGTGACGTGCAAGCGCTCCGGCGCCAACGGATGCCCGAGCAGGCCATGTTCCTCGCGCAGGCCACCGGCCAACTCGGCAACCCGCTCCGCCGTGAGCGCATCAGGCATCACCGCGAAGAACAGGCGTTCGGTTGGAATGTCGCTGCCCAGGCCCAGGGTCATCTGGGCCTCGGTGGAGGAAAGCTGCTTCGTCATGGTCTGGTATCGAAAGCCGGCTGCCGTACCCGCTCCGTTGCGGCGGCCACTACTGTCTAGGGCCGCGGATACTAGCAGACCCTGCCGGCCGCGGCCCGGCCATGGCGAAAATTTCACCAGCGCCCGGCGAGCCACGCCGCACAAGGGCTGCCAATGGTTATCCACATGTTTGCACAGGGCTGGTCCACACCCGCTGTGGATTTGTCCCCTGCCTGCTTCCATCCCCCCGCAACAGGCCTACACTGGGCAGGCCGCAGCAAACTCCGGGTGATCGCCATGATCGGTTGGAATGCATTGGTCCTGTACGCCGCCAGCAGCCTGGCCTTGGCCGCGCCGCCTCCGGCGCCCCCTCCGGCTGTGCCAAGTCCGGAGCAGGTGATGGCCATCCCCCCGGAAATACGCGCGCAGCTGCAGGAGCGGGTCATCAAGACCACGAACTCCCCGGAACAGCGCCTGCACCGGCTGGTTGAGCTGGTATTCCGGCCAGAGGGACTGGGCCTGGCTTACGACACCGAGGCCACCCTCACCGTGGCTGAGACCTGGCAGCAACGGCGTGCCAATTGCCTGTCCTTCACCCTGCTGTTTGTCGCCCTGGCCCGCGAGATCGGCCTTGAAGCACGCATGCAGGAGGTTGGCCAGGTGATGTCATGGTATGAAGACCAGGGGCTGATCTTCAACGCCGGCCACGTCAATGTCGGAATGCGCGTTGATGGTCGCCAGGCCACCCTGGATCTGGACAGCAACGTGCTGTACGACCGCCACGGTCCGCAGCCGATCAGCGACAGCCGCGCGCTTGCCCATTTCTACAACAACCGTGGTGCCGAGCAGCTGGCTGCGCACGATTACGTCACTGCACGGGCCTATTTCGACGCGGCATTGCGGATGGATCCGCGTTTTGTAGCGGCGTGGAGCAACCTTGGTGTACTTGAGTCGCGCGAGGACGACCTCGACGCTGCCGCCAAAGACCTGGATACAGCGCTGTCGATCAACCGTTTCCACGCCCCGGCCCTGCACAATGCCACCAAACTCTACCAGCGCATGGGCGACAGCCGCCGCGTGGCCCAGATGCAGTCGCGCCTGGAACAGGTACGCAAGCGTGATCCGTTCTACCAGTTCATGCAGGGCACCAGCGCCGAGCGCGACGGCGACTACGCCTTGGCCGCGCACTACTACCGTGAAGCAGTACGGCTATATGGCAATGCCCATCAATTCCACTTCGGCCTGGCCCGCGCCTACTTCCTGGGCGGCAACAACCGGCTGGCGATGAAGGAGATGAAACGCGCCCGCGACCTCGGCGGCGACCCGATGCGGGCGGTCTACCAGAGCAAGCTGGACGGAATCCGCAGGCTGGAAGCGCGCCACGCGGCGCGCTGAACGCACACCGCGGGCGGCTGCGACGCGAGCCGGCTCAGGCCTTGCGCAGGAAGCAGGTCTTCAACACCAGACCCTTGATCTTTTCCGAGTTGCCCTCGATGTGCTCGGCATCGTCCTCGACCAGACGGATATTGCGGATCACCGTGCCCTGCTTGAGCGGGATGGACGATCCCTTGACCTTCAGGTCCTTGATCACGGTGACGGTGTCGCCAGCCACCAGCACATTGCCGTTGCTGTCGCGCACCACCAACGTGGATTCGGCCGCTTCACCGGCGGTCCATTCATGGCCGCAATCGGCGCAGATCCACAGCGCGCCGTCGGCATAGACGTTTTCCAGCGAACACTGCGGGCAGGAAGTAACAGACATGGGGGACTCCCGTACATTGATTAACCATCCATTGTAGCCGTTCAGCCCACAGCCGCTCCCGGCAGCACCGGGCACGCAGCAGGAAACGGACCGCGCGCACGCCCATCTCCACTCGCGACAAGCCACGATTCGCCACCCGTTGGGCCGGGTCGACCATCCGGGCAGCGCGGCGAGCATCTTCATTCAGGTGGCGCGTACATGCCGGAAAATCGTGACGCGGTTCGTGGTAGCGCAGGCCTCGCGTCCACGAGCAGCCATTCACGACCTGCATGTGAAGCCAGCCGCGCGGCGGCGTAGTACAGTGCGCGGCCGATTCAGCAGCAAGACGCGCAGCCATCATGAAACTCGGCATCGATTTTGGCACCAGCAACTCGGCCGCCGCCGCCCATATCGACGGCAAGGTGGTCCCGGTCAGCTTTGGTGAGGCCCAGCAGTTCCGCACCACGGTGTACTTCCCCGAGGTGATGCGCGACCCCAACGACTTTGAACTGACCCCGGCACTGGAAGCGCAGGTCGATGACCTGATCGAATCCGGCCGCCGTGACGCCCGCGCGGTCGGCAACACGCGCAGCCATGAGCAGCTGCGCAGCGACGCCATCCGCGTGGTGCGCCGGCAGTGGATGGAAGAACGCATCCGCGAACCGCGCAGCTCCACCACCCTGCTGCAGAACGCGGTCTATGGCGACGAGGCGCTGGAAGCCTATTTCGAGGAGAACGAAGGCAACCTGGTGCAGAGCCCGAAATCGATGCTGGGCTACAACCTGCATCCGCGTGCCAAACAGACCATCACCGGCATCGCCACCCATATCCTCGAACACATCCGCCTGACCGCTTCTCGCCAGCTGCAACGCAACGTGCGCAGTGCCCTGCTTGGTCGGCCGGTGCAGTTCCGCAGTTCGATTGGCGCGGCCGGCAACGACCAGGCGCTGGATATCCTGCGTAGCGCGGCGATGGCGGCGGGCTTCGACGAAGTGGATTTCCTCGAAGAACCCGCTGCTGCGGCCATGCATTACCACGCAGTCAGCACAGACCGCCACGAAGCAGTGATCGTCGACGTTGGCGGCGGTACCACCGATATCGCCCATGCCAGCGTTGGCGGCAACGCGGCACCGCAGATCCACCGCGCCTGGGGTATTGCGCGTGGCGGTACCGATATCGACCTTGCGCTGAGCCTGGCCGGCTACATGCCGCTGTTCGGCCGCGGCATCACCCGCGTGCCCGCACACCACTATGTGGAGGCGGCGATGGTGCAGGACATGACCCGCCAGCGTGATTTCCGCCAGCACAACTACGACGCGGTGGAACTTCCCTATGGCCCGCGCCTGCAGGCACTGCAGGACACCGGCAATACCGCGCGCCTGTACCGCGCGGTGGAACACTGCAAGATCGCCTTGAGCAGCCAGCCCAGCCACCACAGCATGCTGGACTTCATCGAGGCAGGACTGTCGGTGGACATCGATGCACCACATCTGACCATGGCTGCCGGCGGCTATCTTGGCGAGCTGGAAGCGCTGTTGCAGCAGGTACGTAGCGATATCGGCCACGACCCGGCGGCGGTGTTCCTGACCGGCGGCATGTCGCGCGCCGGCTACATCCAACGGGCCGCAGCCGCCGCCTTCCCGACTGCCAAGCTGGTGCACGGCGACCCATCGTTCGGCGTGGTGCAGGGCTTGGCGTTGGCAGCAACAACGGATGGCGCTGCTGCAGGTTTGTAGTAGCGGCGTAAGCCGCGAGGCTGGGGAACCGCACTACCCCTCCCCAACCCTCCCCTTTGCTGCGCAAAAGGGAGGGAGTAGAAGCCTTACCTGCCCAGCCCTCCCCTTGCCCATGACACAGGGAGGGAGTGGATCAACGATCCAGACTCACCCGCACGCCACCGGAATGCGACTGGATGGAGATATCGCCATCGCCACCGCCAATCCGTGCATCGAGGTTCTTGCCCGGCCCATAGCGCGGGGTCTGCACCTGGCCGACGTCGGAGCGGATGCTGCCGCTGAAGGTGCTGACCTTGAGCTGCGCCGACGTGCTGGCCGGCAGGCTCAGTGAAACCGAGCCGCTCACCGTCTCCAGATTGACCCGGCCGCCCGGTTGCAGGCCCGCACTGCGCACGCCAAGGCTGCCGGATACCGACTCGGCGCTGAGCCGCTGCACCTTGGCCAGGTCCAGGGTGATGCCGCCCGACACGCTGTTGGCCGAGACCTCACCGCCGCTGCCACCGGCCGCATTGATGCCACCGCTGACCGTCCGGGTCTCCAGCCGCGAGGTCTGCAACTGCGAGCGGATCGCGCCGCTGACCGTGGTCAATTCCGCCTCACCAGCGCGCCCATTGGCGGTTATGCTGCCGCTGACGGTGCTGCTCTGCAGGCGACGCAGGTCAACATCAGCCACATCCACCCCCGCACTGACGGTACTGGTCTGCAACTGCGCAGCGCGCGGCACCCGCAGTTCCAGCACCGCACCACGACTGCTGCGGCTGTTCTGCGGGTAGACCACCTTCAACGCCACACGATTTGCGCTGCTTTCCACGTCAAGCCGCTGGCCTTCGCCAAGCGAACCGGTCAGCTGGACTTCGTTGCGGTCCCAGCCACGCACGGTGACCGAACCAGCCACATTGCTGAGTTCCACGCGGCCGCCGCTGGACAAGGGCAGGTTGCGATTGACCGCGGTCTGCGCGAACGCGCTGGTCAATGGGGCCAACAGCAGTGCGGTGGCGATCAGATGGCGCATGCAAGCTTTCATCGGGTGCTCCTTCAAGTCGAAAGTCCGGTCGGGTTGACGCCCTTGCGGGTGAGTTCAAGCCGCAGCGCGTAGGTGCGCTGCAACTGGCCAAGTAGAAAATCGGCGTCGGGGCTCTGCGCGATGGCGCTGCGGATGCTGCCCGCGCTTTCATCCAGTTCACGCAGCGCCGGCTGCAGCTCGGCGGCAACCTCGTCCTGCGGAATCGTCGCCATCGCCTGCCGGTACTGGTAGGTGATGGTGTTGGCCTGATGCTGCAATGACGATTCCTCAGCGGCGACGGATGCCGCAGGCTGCTGCGGCAACAACAGCATGCTGGCCACGCCAACCAACGCAACGACCACCGCAGCAGCGGCATAACGTGGCCAGTGACGATGTGCTCTGCGCCGCGCCGGCACGGCGTTCACTGATATGGCGGGAGCGGCAACTGCCGGCTCGGTACGCGGGCTCTGCTCCAGTTCCGCGGCGATGCGCTGCCACACCGTCGCCGGAGGTACCCGTTCGCCTGGCAGTCCACGCAAGCGCTGCGCCAATGCATCATCGTGATCGTTTTCGTAGTGATTCATCATGATTCTCCAAGCCGCGTGCGCAACAAACTGCGTGCACGATGCAACTGGGCCTTGGAACTGCCGACAGCCATCTGCAGTTCCACGGCGATTTCCTGGTGTTTCCAGCCTTCAATGTCATGCAGCACCAGCACCGCGCGGGCGCGTGGCGGCAAGGTCAGCAACGCACGCTCCAGGTCCATGCCGGTGGCGTGGCAGCGGGGCGTGTCGGCCATTTCGGCCAATAGATCCATCCCGGATTCGCCTATATCCAGCGATTCAAACGTTGTCGCGCGCAACTCCATCAGCGCCGTGTTCACGGCCAGGCGATGCAACCACGTGGCCAAGGCGCTCTCGAAGCGGAACTGCGGCAGCTTGCGCCAAGCCTGGATGAAGGTCTCCTGCAGCACATCCTCGGCACGCGCCGCGTTGCCGCCGCACAAGCGCCACAGCAGTGCGTACAGCCGCGGCGAGTGGCGCCGGTAGATCCGTTCATAGGCGCGGGTGTCGCCATCTGCGGCGGCACGGGCCAGCACGGCGTCGTCGACGACGGGCGATGAGGGGGCGGTGGCGGTCACGGTGGCGTTGAGCATATCCATTGGATGCGGCAGGCAGCAAAAAGGTTTAAAGCCGACGCGATTCTTTGCCGAAGCGGCCCACAGCAGCGAAGCGACTGGCAGCAATGGCCGCGCTGGCCGACAATCGGCGCTCGTCAAACCGTTGCGATCCCATGTTGCGTATCCCCGCTGTCCTGCTTTGCGCCGCCCTCGCCCTGGCCGGTTGCACCAGCGTTCCCGCCCCCATCGATACCCCACCAGCTGCGGCCCGCATGCCGGAGCAGGCGCAGGCCCCGGTGATCCTGATTTCCATCGATGGTTTCCGCAATGACTATCTGGAGCGTGGCCGGACCCCGACGCTGAGCACGATGGTGGCCGCTGGCGCACGCGCCGAATACATGCGCCCGTCGTATCCCTCGATAACCTTCCCCAATCACTACACACTGATCACCGGCCTGCGCCCGGACCACCACGGGGTGATCGCCAACTTCATGACCGACCCGGCCATTCCCGACGTGCGCTTCAGCATGTTCGACCCGGCCACGGTCCGCGACGAGCGCTGGTGGGACGACGGCAAGCCGCTGTGGACCAGCGTGCGCGAACAGGGTGGACGCGCCGCGGCGATGTTCTGGGTCGGCTCGGAAGCGCCGGTGCATGGCGCACGTCCCGAGTTCTGGCGGCCGTTCGACATCAAGGTGAGCTCGCAGCAGCGCGTGCAGCAGGTACTGGAATGGCTGGCACTACCTGCCGCGCAACGCCCCCACTTCATCACCCTGTACTTCGACAAGGTCGACACGCAAGGCCATCGCTACGGCCCGGATTCCGCCGAACTGAACAGTGCCTTGGGCGAAGTGGACAGCGCGATTGGCGAGCTGTTGGCGGGTGTCCGTGCGCAGGGTCTGCAGCAACAGGTCAACATCGTGGTCACCTCCGACCACGGCATGACCGCTACCAGCCCAGCCAGGCAGATCTTCCTGGATGACATCGTCGATGTGAGCAAGCTGGACTTTGGCTGGACCGGCGCCTACGCCTCGTTCAACGCCCGGCCCGGCGGCGAGATGGCCGCCCAACAACTGCTGGCCAGCAGCCACCCGCATATCCAGTGCATGACCCGTGAGCAGATCCCGGCGCGCTTCGAGTATGGTCACCACCGCCGCGTGCCCACCTACATCTGCACCGCCGCGCTTGGCTGGCAGGTCACCACCCGCCAGGCCGAAAAGCGCAAAGGCCACGAACTGCTGGGTGAGCATGGTTACGACAATGCCCTGCCGGACATGTATTCCCCATTCATCGGCTATGGGCCAGCGTTCGCCCCAGGCGTGACCATCGCCCCCATCGACAATGTCGATGTCTATCCATTGCTGGCCCGCCTATTGAACATCACCCCGGCCCGCAATGACGGCAATCCCCGCCATACCGACGCCGCGCTGAAACACTGACGTACCGCAAGGAATCCGCATGAAGCACTACCTCCCCGCCTCGATGCAGCAATGGATTGAACCCATCAACACCGGTCTGAGCATCCTGCTGATCCTGGTCATGGCCTGGCTGCTGCGCCTGCTGACCCGGCGCCTGCTGGCCCGGCTTGGGCGCCATTACACGCTGCCGGCGCAGATCGAGATGGCGATCCGGCGGCTGTCCAATTTCGTCATCGGCACGGTGGCCCTGGTCGCCATCCTGCAGGCCCTGCACGTGCAGGCCAGCGTGCTGTGGACGGCCTTCACAGGTTTTGCGGCGGTCGGCGCGGTGGCGTTCTTCGCCGCCTGGAGCGTGCTGTCCAACATCTTCTGCACCTTCCTGATCTTCACCACCCGGCCGTTCCGCCTGGGTGACCAGATCGAGCTGCTGGAGAACGGCGAAAAGCCCGGCCTGAAGGGCGTGGTCACCGATATCAACCTGATCTACACCACCTTGCATGAGGTCGGTGGCCCGGTCGATGGCACCTTGATGCAGATTCCCAACAGCCTGTTCTTCCAGCGCGGCCTGCGCCGTTGGCGTGGTGGCGATTCCAGCACGGTCAGCCTGCAGGGAGACGGCTGAGGAAGCCCGAACAGCAACGAACAACACCCGAGCATTGGGTCCGTGATTCCCGCCAAGGCGGGGATTGCCTTGGCTCCGGCCCACAGCGTCCATGTCAGCCGTGCGAAAATCGCCGTCATTGAGCGACTGGCCCGGTCGCAAGCCCGCACGCAATGTCCGCTTCTCCCGATACCTCATGCCCTGCCCCGCAGGCAGGCAATGCTTTTGCCGTTGCCGAACGCCACGACCAGCACTCCGACCAGCAACGGCTGCTTGCGGCACAAAGCACTGAACTGCAGAGCAGCATCCGTTTACAACCGATCTACTGCAGGTATGCTTCCACTCAGGTCCCTGCCTCCGGGACTAGCTCGGGGGAAGTACGTGGATCAGGACATCACTTTGCGTGACGCCAACCTCGCCGATGCAGAGGCGCTGAGCACGCTGGTCACCCCGTTGGCGCGACACCTGTTGGACGCCGACAGCGGAGCCAGTGCACACGCTTTCCTGGCCTCGCTGACTCCTGCCAGCTTCGCTGATCGACTGGTCGACAAGGAGTTCGCGCACTACGTGATTGAAGATGCAGGTGCACTTGTCGGCATGATCGCCGTGCGTGGCGACAGCCATATCCATCATCTGTTTGTCAGCCGCGGCACGCGCAGGCGTGGTATTGCCCGCCTGCTGTGGGAGCACGCACTGCGCGTGCACGGCCGCCGCGAGTACACAGTCAACTCGTCCGAGATCGCAGTGCCGGTGTATGAGCGCTTTGGCTTCGTCAGCAAGGCCGCGCCGCAGACGGTCAAGGGCGTGCGCTTTGTGTTGATGGAGCGGCCCAGGTTGGTGCCGCGCGTTGTGCAGAAGCAGTACTTGAACGCCGTGCTGCCCGGACCGGGAGAAAGCTGAGGCTTTGGGCTTTGGGCATTTGCTTTCTTTGCCGTCATCCTCGCGAAGGCGGGGATCGCTCTGGCTCTGGCCTTGGCCCTGGCCCTGGCTCTGGCTACAGCCTTGGCCTTCGGCATTGATTCGGACCGGAATTACCGCGCAACTCCAAAACGCAAGCAAATGCAGAGCGATCCCCGCCTTCGCGAGGATGACGAGCAGGAGCAGGGCTGAAACAACAGCCAAAGCCGCAAACCACAGCGACGACCACAACAGGCACAGACACAGCCATCGTTCCTAGCGCAGCTGACTGTCCTTGCTGCCGCGCCGGTTATAGCCGGCAAACGCCTCGTCCTCGTCCTGCGCCTGCTGGCAGGCGATGCACAGCCTCACCCCGGGCACGGCCTTGCGCCGCGCCTCGGGAATCGGCGCATCACATTCTTCGCAATGTTCCAGCCCCGGACCGCTGGGCATGCGGCTGCGCGCACGCTTGATCGCGTCCTCGACGGTGGCATCAATCTGATCCTGAACGGCGGTATCACCCGCCCAACCGGTAGCCATGTCCTGCCTCCACGTACAGCAACACAGGCAAACTGCCGCCTCCGTGGGCACAATTCAAGGGCTGGCGGCCAGACGTACAGCTGCCTGAACAGGATCCACCAGCGGAGGGCTACCCGCTCATTGCAGGCCCCGGCCCGCGCCAAATCGCGCGAGCACAGCGTTCACCACATCAGGTCGTCAGGCACTTGGAACTGGGCGTAGTAGGCGTCGTCCTCGGCATTGCCGGTGGAAATCGGCGTATCCGCACTCTGGCCGTGGTCGAGCACGATCAGGCTGGCGTCACGCTCGCGTACTTTCTCCGCCGCCATGCGCGGCAGCAATTCGAAACTGTCACCGTGCCGGGCGATCACCAGCGCGCCATTGGCCAGCTGGGTACGCAGCGCCTCGGTGACCAGCATCGTGCGGATCACTGCGCCGTCGTTGAAACGGTACTCCAGCTCCCCCGCGCGCGGCAGCTTGCGGTCGGCGATGATCTGCCGGGCCTGCGCGCGCAGTTCGTCGGCACGGCGCTGGGCATTGCGCTCGGCAGCCAGTTGGCGGTCTTTCTCGGCCTTCTCGGCACGGGCACGGTCGGCCTCGCGCTGGCTTTCGGTCGCGTTGACCGGACCTTTGCCGTGACGCGCCTTGACCTGCTCACGCGCCACCTGCGAGACCTGCGATTTCTTCACCAGGCCAGCCTTGAGCAGCTGTTCCTGCAGTGGATTACCCTTTGCCATCGTCGTTGTTCATGGTTCTGTTGCCGAGGCTGCCATCATAGCGGCCTGCCCGGTCCCGCCCAAATGCCCATGCTTCCGCTGAAATACCTGAATGGCTATCCCGAACATCTGCAGCAGCGCGCCCGCGAGCTGCTGGACGCGGGCAAGCTGGGCGAAGCCGTCCGCAAGCGCTACGCCGAGCCCAATCCGGTGCGCAATGACCGCCAGCTCTACGACTACGTGCAAGCGATCAAGGAGCGCCACCTGCGCCAATCGGTGCCGCTGGGCAAGGTGCTGTATGACGGCAAGCTGCAGGTGGTGAAACATGCGCTGGGCACGCACACCGCCATTTCCCGCAACCACGGTGGCAAGCTCAAGGCCAGCCGCGAGATCCGCATTGCCAGCGTGTTCCGCGAGGCCCCGGCCGAGTTCCTGCGGATGATCGTGGTGCATGAGCTGGCCCACATCAAAGAGGCCGACCACAACAGGGCCTTCTACCAGCTGTGCCTGCACATGGAGCCGGATTACCACCAGCTGGAGTTCGACCTGCGCCTGTACCTGACCGCCTTGGAACATGAACCCGCCTGAGCCGATCATCGCCCCGGCCTCGCCACAGCGCTACACTCCCCGCCCTTCGTAGAACCCATAGCCGCCATGACCACCCCGATCCGTCTCGACAAGCGCGTTGCCGCGCAGCTGCAGTGCTCGCGCTCGCAGGCCCAGCAGTACATCGAAGGCGGCTGGATCAGCGTCGATGGCGTGGTCGTGGAGACCCCGCAGACCATGGTCAGCGAGGAAATCATCACCCTGGCCGCCGAAGGCAGCACCGAAACCGCTGAAGCCGCCACCTTCCTGATCAACAAGCCGGCTGGCTGTACCGCAGAACAATTGTTCGCGCTGCTGGCCGACGACAACCGCTTTGCCGACGACGCCTCCGGCATCCGTTCGCTGCGCCGTCATTTCCAGCGCCTGGACTACCTGATGCCGCTGGATGATGCCGCCAGCGGCCTGGTCGTGCTGACCCAGGATTGGCGCGTACGCCGCCACCTGCAGGAATCCGGCGCCAGCGTGGAACAGGAGTTCGTGGTCGAAGTCAGCGGCGAACCTACCCCGTGGGCGATGCCCAGGCTCACCCATGGCCTGGTCTACGAAGGCCGCAGCCTGCCGCAGGCCAAGATCAGCTGGCAAAGCGAGCAGCGCCTGCGTTTCGCGATCAAGGACGTACGCCCAGGCCAATTGCAGTTCATGTGCAGCCAGGTTGGCCTCAAGGCCGAACAGATCCGTCGCCTGCGCATCGGCCGAATCGGCCTGAGCAAGATGCCCGAAGGCCAGTGGCGCTACCTGGCAGCCGAGCAGAAGTTCTAGGCCAAGGCCCCTCAGGTCTTGTAGGAGCGGCGTCAGCCGCGAAGCTGACCATCTCTCCGGTCACGACACAAAACGACACCTGACGATCTGCAGTCGCAGGCGTTCGGCACACGGCCCATCCATCGGCGTCGCGGCTTACGCCGCTCCCACAGCCACCAGCTGGTTCACAGCAGTCGGATCAGCGCCGCGGCCGTCGCACCCACAATCACCACCAGCAGAAACGGCAGCCGCAGCATCAGGGCGACCGCCGCAGCCAGCAACGCGCCAATGCGCGCATCGAAGGCCAGCCCCTGCCCGGCCGACACGGTGTTCATCGCCGTCAACGAGGCCAGCAGACCTATCGTCAGGCAGCCGGCAACGCGGTTCATGCGCGGCGACTCCAGCCAGCGCAGTGGTACCAGATAACCAGCGAACTTGATCGCCCACGCGGCAGCGCAGCCCAAGACGATCCACGCCCACAGCGTCATGGCGCCGACTCCTGCTCAACCTTGGTTGCGACGTCGACCTTGGGCGCGACATCGGGCTCCAACCCCTCATCCGCCGGGCCATGCCCAAACCAGCCCCAAACCGCGGCTACAGCCGCAGCCAGGAGAATCGGCACACCCGGCGGTACCCACGGCAGCGCCAGCACCGTCACCAAGGCACAGACCACGGCAATCGCCACTGGCTCGCGTGAACGCAGTCGCGGCCACAGCAATCCCAGGAAGGCCGCCACGGCCGCACCATCCAAGCCCCACTGGCGCGGGTCACCCAACGCATCGCCAAGCAATGCGCCGAGCAGGGTGAACAGGTTCCAACACAGGTAAACGCCCAGCCCTGCTACCCAGAAGCCGCGACGCTGTTCCTGCGGATCGCTCTGGCTTGCCGCAGTGGCGGCCGATTCATCGATGGTGACCTGCGCCGCCAGCGGCTTCAGCCAGCCACGCGGGCGCAACATGCGGTTGATCTGCGCGCCATACACCGCGTTGCGGATGCCCAGCAAGGTGGCGGCGCCGAACGCCGCCGCGCCTGCACCGCCAGCACCAATCACGCCGATGAAGGCAAACTGCGAGCCACCGGTGAACATCAACAGGCTCAGCGCGGCGGTCTGTGCAACGCTGAAACCCGACGCCACCGCCAACGCACCAAACGAGATGCCATACAGACCGGTCGCAATCGCTATCGAAACGCCGATGCGTACCGCTGGCGTGAAGCGCCCGGCCATGGCCATCAGGCGCGCCCGCGTGCCTGTTCGGCCGCCGCGACAAACACCACGTCGGTGGACGAATTCAAGGCGGTTTCAGCCGAATCCTGCACCACGCCGACAACGAAACCGACGCCGACTACCTGCATGGCAACTTCATTGGAGATGCCGAACAGGCCACAGGCCAGTGGAATCAGCAACAGCGAGCCACCCGGTACGCCGGAGGCGCCGCAGGCACCAATAGCGGCAACCACGCTGAGCAGCAGCGCGGTCGGCACATCCACCGCGTAGCCCAGGGTATTCACCGCGGCCAGGGTCAACACGGAAATGGTGATCGCCGCGCCGGCCATGTTGATGGTCGCGCCCAGTGGCACCGCTACCGAATAAGTGTCCTCATGCAGGCCGAGCTTGCGGCACAGCTCCATGTTGACCGGAATATTGGCCGCCGAGGAACGGGTGAAAAACGCGGTGATACCGCTCTCGCGCAGGCAGCGCAGCACCAGTGGATAGGGGTTGCGGCGGGTCACCACGGCAACGATCAGCGGATTGCCGACGAAGGCCATGAACAACATCGCGCCGATCAGCACCGCCAGCAGATGCAGGTAGTCCTTCAACGCGCCCAGACCGGACTCGGCCAACAACGAGGCAACGATACCGAACACACCCAACGGCGCCAGCTTGATCACCAACCGCACCACCCAGGTGATGGCATCGGAGAAGTCACTGACCAGGTTGCGCGTGGTCTGGCTGGCGTGGCGCAGGGCCAGGCCCAGACCCACCGCCCAGGCCAGCAAACCGATGTAGTTCGCGTTGAGCAGCGCGTGCACCGGGTTGTCAACGATCTGCATCAGCAGGGTCTTGAGCACCTCGCCAATGCCGCTCGGCGCGCTCATGGCACTTTCGACCGTCTTCAACGTCAACGTGCTGGGGAACAGGAAGCTGGCCGCCACGCCAACCATGGCCGCGGCCAGGGTGCCAATCATGTACAGCACCAGGATCATCCGGATATGGGTCTTCTGCCCCTGCTGATGATTGGCGATGGAGGCCGTGACCAGCACCAGCACCAGGATCGGTGCAACCGCCTTCAGCGCGGAAATGAATACCGTACCGAGCAGGCCGACAGCGGTGGCAGCGGCAGGCCAGGCCATCGCCAGCACGATGCCGGCGATCAGGCCAATGACAATCTGCAGCACCAGACTGGGCGCTCGGAAGGAGGAAGAACGTTCGGTCATCACAGGGCTCGCGGCAAACGCAAACCCCGATTCTCGCTCACAGGAGGCGCTCCCCGCACCCCCGGAACGTCATGGAATCAGGACAAACTGACGCCTGATCACGAACACCGCTAGGATGCGCCCATGGAAAACAAGCATCGCCCCAGACGCCTGCTGCGGTTCCTGGCCTATCTGCTGGCCTTTGTGCTGCTGTTGATGGGCAGCGGCCTGCTGCTGGGTGACCACCTCACCCCAAAGGCGGTCGGCGCGCCTTCGCAGACCCTGCCGCTGCAGCCACAACAAACCCTGATCGACCGCCAACTGCAACCGCTGCTGGCCGAACATCCGGGCAAAAGCGGCGCGGTGTATCTGTCCGACGGGCTCGAAGCCTACGCCGCACGCTCCATCATCACCCGCCAGGCCGGACGCAGCCTGGACCTGCAGTACTACATGTGGCACGACGACATGCTCGGCCACCTGCTTGCACATGACGTCTACCAGGCCGCCGACCGCGGCGTGCGCGTGCGCCTGTTGCTGGATGACATGAACGCCGCCGGGCTGGACCCACAGATGCTGGCGCTGGACAATCACCCCAACATCGAGATCCGCCTGTACAACCCATTCCGCAACCGTGATGGCCTGTGGCGCCTGGTCGAAATGGTGCAGCGGGTTTTCAGCATCAACCACCGCATGCACAACAAGGCATGGATCGCCGATGGCCGCGTCGCCATCGTCGGCGGCCGCAATATCGGCGCCGAATACTTCGATGCACGCCCGGACGTGAATTTCCGCGACCTGGATCTGCTGCTGGCGGGTCCGGTCGCCAATGATGCCAGCCGCATCTTCGATGATTTCTGGAACAGCGACGCGGTGGTACCGATCGTCGCCCTGCAACAAAGCACCAACCAGCAGATGGCCAGCTTCATCAGCCAAGCCGAACTGGATGCACGCCAACAGGAAGCCGCGCCCTACCTGCAGCGAGTACGCGCTCACCTCACCGATGCCTATCTCAGCAAGCAGCTGGACCTGCATTGGACCGATGGCGTGAGCATCCACTCCGATCCCCCTCGCAAGCCCGTTGGCGGCGACAGCAGCCAATGGCTGGTCACCCGGCTGGTCGAGGTACTGAGCAGCGCCAAGCACAAATCGTTGCTGATCTCGCCCTACTTCGTGCCCGGCGCGGCCGGCACCAAGGGCCTGATCCAGCAGGCCGGGAACGGCGTGCAGGTCGGCATCATCACCAACTCGCTGGCAGCCAACGACGTACCCGCCGTGCACAGCGGCTACATGCATTACCGGCGCCCGTTGCTGGCCGGCAGCGTGCAGCTGTACGAACTCAAGGCCCGTGGCCACATCGAGAAGGCATCCACCTTCGGCAGCAGCGGTGCAAGCCTGCATACCAAGGCCTTCGTCATTGATGATCGGCGCGGCTTCGTCGGTTCGTTCAACCTCGACCCGCGCTCGGCCTACCTCAATACCGAAATGGGCGCGCTATTCGATGACCCGGTGCTGGCCGCGCGGCTGCGCGAGGAATACCTGCGCCTGTCCAGTGCCGAGTTGAGTTACTGGGTGTACTTGAACAGGGACAACGAATTGCGTTGGCTGGATCGGGCCAGCACGCCGCCGATCAGCCTGCGCACCGAACCGGACACCGGACTGATGCAACGCGCCAGCACCCAGGTGATCAGCTGGCTGCCACTGGAGTCACAGCTCTAGCCTGCGCAGCCGGCATTGCGGCGCGGTATTTCATAGGACATCCGGACGCAGACCCGGACCGCGCCGCATCCCGACGCAGGCAACCTCACTCCAATGCGCCTTCTGCCTGCGTCATCCGCTTCCACAACCATGCTGCCACGTGTTCTGGCATCTGGCTGGCGAGCGCCGCATTGGCCTCCGCCTCGCTCATCAGACCCTGCGCATGCAGCATCGCCGCGCTGGCGGCCAGTTGCCCAACCTGCAACGACCGCGCCAAGCCCGTGGCGGCAGGAACTTCCACCTGCTTGAGTGCCTGCACGATCGGCGCCGACAACTTCCAATGTCCGGCAATCCGCACCGCAGTCGGCGCGCTGCAACGCTCCAGCACCTCCAACAAGGTGCCCGGCTCACGCACCCGCAGCGGCGGCCGCGCCAATACATCGGCAGCGGCGTGCATCGCCATCGCAGCACTCAAACCCAACAGCAGGCCAGCCAACTGCGCAGCAAAGCCATCCTCGCGTTCCACGCTGCGCGCATGGTCGGCAGCGGCCAGCGATACCCGCAATGTGTAATCCCAGAGCAAGCGCGAAAACTCGGCATCAACGCCGCTGGCCGACTCCATGACCGGCTGCACCAACGCGGCGGAAATGATCTGACGGATGCCATCATTGCCTATCAGCGTCACCGCCCGCTCGATGCTTTGGATGTCCTGCCGCTGCAAGCGATACAGGGAACTGTTGGCGATACGCAGCAGCGTTGCCGCCAGTACCGCATCACTGCCGATGATGCGGGCGATGGAGCGAGACGAAGCAGCACTGTCATTCACGCTCTGGATCAGCTGCGGCAGCAGGTTTGGTCGGCGCGGCGTGTAGCGCGAGGACATGTCGGCGCGGCTCAGTGCAGCGACCACATCGTCCACCACCGACCGCTGCACCCGCAGCGCATCGGCAGGCGTATTTGCGGCGCCCAGCGCGCTGAGCAGGAAGCGCCGCTGCAGATCATCCACACTGACGGCGACCGCAGCGTCCTCGTCGGTTGTCGCGCTCAGCGTCGGCGACACACGGAACTGGCGTTGTGGGCGTGTCGCATCGCCACTGCTCCGCTGCCAGAGCCAGACCAGGCCCCCGGCAAGCACTGCCGCAAAAACCGCCGAGATGATCACCATGACAAATACAGAAAGGTCCACGCGGAGAGCTGCCAATCATATCGGCAGACACAGGAATTCCTTTAATCCTGTTCCGAAAGATCAGCGCACACCTCAGCCAAGTCCTCCCGCCCCGGGAAGACCCGGGGAAACATGACGAAACCCATTGATTTCCAGATGGCATACAAACCAAGCATTCATTCAAACCAGAAAACTCTCATGCAGTACACAAACCCACATGGATTTCGATATCGAAATACTACGCACCAGCCACGGGCGACTCATCACCGCCTTCCACAAGCACAAACAGGCGAATAAAGCCCCTCAAAGTTTCACCAACTAAACGATTTCGAATCTCGGCAAGCAATCAGTATGCGAGCACGCCACTCCTCTCAATAAAAACATCGTACCTAATACCAGATCTGTGAATAACAGCACACGCAAATGGCAGCTTTCCTGATTGCCAGCCCCTTTGACGCTGCTATGTTTAGTTGCAACTTCAAAAAAAGCATTTAGTTTCAAACATAAAACACCAACCTCACCAACCTTGAACGCAAGGGCGCCTGTAGGAAAGCCATCTGCATGACCGAAGATACGTAACGAATGCATCTGCACGACCAAGGCGACAGAAAGGAGATCAGAAGTTCTGCGATCAGTGCCACGTGAACTGAGCGCCAACGACCTCCGCACAACACCAATCACCCAGAGGCTGGCCCGGCAGCAAACCCCGCATCCGTCCCTGCCGGCCGCCGTGCTCCATATGACAACGCATGCCCTGTGCGGCGTGTGCAATCCCCTGCCGACATCGACGGCATCCGATACGCCAGTGGTCAGCCCTTTCGTATCCCGCCAGCGGGCTGCACCTGCCCGCCATCGACGGCCTTGCCTACAACCCAAGGGAGGACACATATGTCGACACCCCAAGCAACAACAGCAAAAGATCCCAATCGCTACATGGTGCCGGCTCTGGAGAGGGGTCTGAACATGTTGCTGCTGTTTGGACGGCAGCGTGGCGAACTGAGCTTCACCCAGGTCTGCCAGCGCACAGGCATGCCCAAGGCATCGGTCTACCGCGCCGTACAGACGCTGGAACAGATGCGCTTCCTGGATCGCAACAGCGCAAGTGGTGGCTACAACCTCGGCATCAGTATTCTGCGACTGGGCTTTGACTACCTGTCCTCGATGGACATCGTGCAGATCGGGCAACCCATCATTCAACGGTTACGTGACATCACCAGCCACTCAGCCCAGCTGAGCGTGCTGGATGGACGCGAGGTCGTCTATGTGGCCCACGCCAGCGCCATCGGCGAACTCCCTTCAGGCGTCAGCGTCGGCACACGTCGACCCGCTCATTGCACTGCGACAGGCCGCGTACTGTTGATGACGATGCCCGAGCAGGAACTGGGTGCGCTGTATCCGGAGCCGGCATTTGCGTTCACCTCCGAACAGGGGCCAAAAACACCAAAGGAGCTGGTCGAGCTGCTGGGCAACGACAGTGCACGCGGCCATGCCATCAGCGAATCGTTTTACCAACCCGGCGTCTCGACGGTGGCCTACCCATTGCGTGACGGTGACGGGAAGGTTCTGGC
>QFOV01000359.1 GCA_003248565.1 Stenotrophomonas sp. | reverse complement strand
TTTCCAGGGCGGCGACGGCGTGTTCCAGCGCGTCGAGCTTTTCACGGGTGCGCAGCAGGACGGCACGCTGCACTTCAAATTCTTCGCGGGTGACCAGGTCCAGCTTGCCCAGCCCTGCCTGCAGTGCGCTCTTGAAGGTGGCCTGCAGTTCTTCGCGCGAGTCGCGCAGGCCCGGCGGCACCAGGTCGCTCAGGCGGCGGGCCAGCGCATCAATGTGGTTGAGGTCGATCATGGGGTTTCTCCGCAGGGGTGAGCCGAGCCTAGAGGGCGGCTGTTGGTTGCGGGCATCGGTATCCGTTAGTGCCAATGGTAAGGATAGTCCGGAAGCTTGCTAGTGGCACGTCAGCCTGCGCGGTATGCTTCAGGCATCACCCAAGGAGCCGACCTATGAAGATGATCATGGCCATCGTCAAGCCGTTCAAGCTGGACGACGTGCGTGAGGCGCTTGCCGAACGCGGCGTGGCCGGTATCACCGTCACCGAGGTCAAGGGCTTTGGCAGGCAGAAGGGTCACACCGAGCTGTATCGCGGTGCCGAGTACGTGGTCGATTTCCTTCCGAAGGTGAAGATCGAGGTCGCGGTGACCGATGCGCAGGCCGACGAGGTGGTGGAAGCCATCGTCAAGGCCGCCGGCACCGGCAAGATCGGCGACGGCAAGGTGTTCGTGTATGACCTGGGCAGCGTGGTGCGGATCCGCACCGGCGAGCTGGATGGGGATGCGCTTTGAGGTTTTGGGGCTTGGGGGTTTTGAAGCTTTAGAGCTCTGAAGCTTTAGAGCACCCCTCCCCAACCCTCCCCTTGGCTGCGCCAAAGGGAGGGAGCAGGGCTTGGCCCCCTCCCTTGCGCGAAGCACAGGGGAGGGCTGGGGAGGGGTAAGCCTTGGCTTTAGCCCTTGATCCGCCGATAAAGCCGCTTCCACGCATTACGCACCGCCTGCACCCAGCCCGGCTCGGCCAGCGCTGCGGCCTGTTCGGCGGACGGCTTCATCCCGGTCAAACGCTGGCGCATCTTCACCAGGTTCTTCATGTCGCTGCGGCGCAGCTGGCGGAAGATCGGCCAGTTGCGCAGCCAGCGCGGCGCCCGCAGCGCCGAGGTGAAGTCCAGCAATACCGGCACGCCGGCGCTGACCACCACATTGGTGCCGTGCAGGTCGTTATGGGTGATGCCGGCCGCATGCAGGCGTGCCAAGGCGTTCTGCAGCTGGTCGAAGACTTCCTGGCTCACGCCCTGTACGCCGGCACTCAAGGTGTCGCCGGGGATGAATTCCATGCCCAGGGCCAATCCGCCCAAGGTGCCGAGCAGCGCGGGCGCGTGTTTCCAGCCTTGCAGGCGCTTGAGCACCTTGGCTTCGCGGCGTACCAGCAGGCGCGCCACCGGGGAGAGGGGAGTGCCCTGGTAGCGGCGGTAGTCCTTGACCACGGCCGGCCGCCCGTCCAGTTCGGTGCGGTAGACGTCAGGCTCCAGCAGGCGCTCGCCGCGCTTGAGCAGATGGTGGACGGGAACGACGGCGTGAGCGCCGTCGAAACTGGGCAATGTGTTCATCAAAACCTTCCTGACGCGGGCATGGCGCGGAAAGCGTCTTGCAAAGCCGGTCTAACGTGCCCGAATGGGCGGGGATGTGCGGCAATTATAAAACTGCACAGTCCATGAATTGCTGAATGTAAAAAAAATGTAGGAATCGTGTGACGGAAATGATTGTTGCGATGGCGTGGCTGATGTGGCGCGTGCCTGTGTGCGTCATGGCCAGAAAACGAAAACCCCGCGCCGTTGCGGGCGCGGGGTTCGGTTCACGGCGCTGGCAGCGGGCTTATTCGCCCAGCGCCTTGGCCACGAATGGTGGGCTGACCAGAACGCCGGTGTGCAGCGGGGCGGTGTAGTACAGGGTGTCGAACGGCTTGGCGGCCGAGTCGGCCTCGCGGAAGCCGAAGCCGAAGCCGACCTGCTTGCTTGCCACGGTCACCGACCACCAGCCGGTCGGGTAGCACGGCTGCGGGAACGGCAGGGTCTTGAACGACTGGAAGCCGGCCTTGCCCATTTCCGAACGCATGTCCTTGATCAGCTCCAGCAGGGCCAGCGGCGACTCGCTCTGCTGAACCAGCAGGCCGTCGTCCTTCAGCGCACGGAAGCAGCTTTCGAAGAAGGCCTTGTTGAACAGGCCTTCGGCCGGTCCGACCGGGTCGGTGGAGTCGACGATCACCACGTCCACGCTGCCCGGGGCGCAGTTGGCCATGTAGGCCACGCCGTCGTCGAACAGCAGCTCGGCGCGTGCGTCACCGTTGGATTCGCAGAGTTCCGGGAAATACTTCTCGGCCATGCGGGTGACCTGCTCGTCGATATCGCACTGGGTGGCGCTCTCCACGCCCGGGTGCTTGAGCACCTCGCGCAGGGTGCCGCAGTCGCCGCCGCCAATGATGACCACGCGCTTGGGCGCCGGGTGGGTGAACAGCACCGGGTGGCTGATCATCTCGTGGTAGAAGAAATTGTCCTTGGTGGTCAGCATCATGGCGCCGTCGATGACCATCAACTTGCCCCAGTCGGTGCTGTCGTAGATCTCGATCTTCTGGAACGGCGACTGCACCTCGTCCAGCTTGCCGGTGATGCGGAAACCAATAGCCGAACCGGTCGGCTGGAAGTGTTCGATGAACCAGTTTTCGTTGGAGGTCATTGCAAGTTCCTGGAAGGGGAGGCTGTGCCCTTCTCCCGTCGGGAGAAGGTGCCCCGAAGGGGCGGATGAGGGTAAGGGCGAAGCCTGTCACAGTCAGGTTTCACCCTTACCCTCACCCCCGACCCCTCTCCCGGGGGGAGAGGGGAGGAGGCGCGGGCGCGGATTGTAACGGACCCTTGCCCCGCTAGCGTTAGAATGCGCGTCCTTATTTATCCACAGCTGAGAGT
>QFOV01000358.1 GCA_003248565.1 Stenotrophomonas sp. | reverse complement strand
CGCACCATCAAGCTGATGGAAGTCTGCCGCCTGCGCGACACCCCGATCATGACCTTCATCAACAAGCTCGACCGCGAGGGCAAGGACCCGATCGAGCTGCTGGACGAAGTGGAAACCGTGCTCGGCATCCAGTGCGCGCCGGTGACCTGGCCGATCGGCATGGGCCAGCGCCTGAAGGGCGTGGTGCACCTGCTGACCGGCGAAGTGCACCTGTACGAACAGGGCCGCAACTTCACCCGCCAGGACTCGACCATCTTCCCGTCGCTGGACTCCCCCGGCCTGGCCGAGAAGATCGGCGAGAAGATGCTGGCCGACCTGCGCGACGAACTGGAACTGGTGCAGGGTGCCAGCCACCCGTTCGACGTCGAGGCCTACCTGGCTGGCAAGCAGACGCCGGTGTTCTTCGGTTCGGGCGTCAACAACTTCGGCGTGCAGCCGTTGCTGGACTTCTTCGTCGAGCACGCACCGGCACCGCAGACCCGCGCCACCACCGGCCGCGACATCGCCCCGCAGGAAGACAAGCTGACCGGCTTCGTGTTCAAGATCCAGGCCAACATGGACCCGCAGCACCGCGACCGGGTCGCCTTCATGCGCGTGTGCTCGGGCAAGTTCACCGCCGGCATGAAGACCTTCCATGTGCGTACCGGCAAGGAAATGAAGCTGGCCAACGCGCTGACTTTCATGGCCAGCGACCGCGAGATCGCCGCCGAGGCGTGGCCGGGCGACGTGATCGGTATCCACAACCACGGCACCATCTCGATCGGTGACACCTTCACCGAAGGCGAAGCGGTTACCTTCACCGGCATCCCCAACTTCGCCCCGGAACTGTTCCGCCGTGCCCGTTTGAAGGATCCGCTCAAGCTCAAGCAGCTGCAGAAGGGCCTGGCGCAGCTGTCGGAAGAAGGCGCCACCCAGTTCTTCCGCCCGCTGATGAGCAACGACCTCATCCTCGGCGCGGTCGGCGTGCTGCAGTTCGACGTGGCCGCTTACCGGCTGAAGGACGAGTACGGCGTGGAAGCGGTGTTCGAGCCGGTCTCGGTCAATACCGCACGCTGGATCAGCTGCAGCAATGCGAAGAAGCTGGAAGAGTTCCGCGAGAAGAACGCCAGCAACCTCAGCATCGATGCGGCCGGCCACCTGGTCTATCTGGCACCGACCCGGGTCAACCTGCAGTTGGCCCAGGAACGCGCGCCGGACGTGCGTTTCTCCGCAACCCGTGAAGCAGCTCACACGGTTTCTGTCGCCTAAGGCCTGATGGCGGCGTGCACGCGCCGCCATTCGGGGTGATGATAGCGGGCACCGGGCCTCCCCCCAGCCCGCACCCTCATTGCCCATGACCGCAACCGTTGCATCGATCCGCGAAGAAGTCGCCAGCGCCCTCACCCACGGTCTGGGCGCAGTCAGCGCATTGGCTGGCGGCGCTGTACTCATCACCCTCGCCGCGATCTATGGCGATGGCTGGCAGCTGGCCAGCGCGATTGTCTTTGGCGTCGCACTGTTGCTGCTGTACACCGCCTCCACCCTGTACCACGCCATCCAGCACCCGGTGGCCAAGGGTCGGCTGAAGATCTTCGACCACTGCGCGATCTACATCCTGATCGCCGGCACCTATACGCCGTTCACCCTGATCGGCCTGCGCGGCCCCTGGGGCTGGGGACTGTTCTCCGCGATCTGGGCGCTGGCCGTCTTCGGCGTCATCTTCAAGCTGTTCTACACCGGCCGCTTCAAGAAGCTCTCCACCGCGATCTATATCGCGATGGGCTGGCTGGTCATCGTCGCGATCAAGCCCATGTGGGCCTCGCTTGATGGCTGGACCTTGAGCTGGCTGTTCGGCGGCGGCGTGTTCTACACCCTGGGCACCGTGTTCTATCACCGCGAGCAGCTGCCCTATTCGCACGCGATCTGGCACCTGTTCGTCATCGCTGGCAGCGTCTGCCACTTCGTCTCGGTGACCGCGCAGATCCTGTAAACGCAACAGATCCGCCGTACCCGCCGGAATTCCCGGCAACACCCTGGCAACACCATGTTCACATCGCGCCAATGCCCGATTCGCGCTGCGTGAACACGGAGCACGCCACGATGGCGACGTGACTACTTCTCCGCCCCCGGCCACGCCAGCAGCGTCGCGCTGGCGACTGCAACGCCCCGGCAAGCGCGGCCAACGCTGGCTCATTGCCGTTGCTGCGGTGCTGATCGCAATCCTCGCACTGATCCTGCTGTGGGACTGGAACTGGTTCAAAGGCCCGCTCGAACGTGCCGTACAGGCCCGCACCGGCCGCGCCCTGCAGATCGGCAACCTGGATGTGGACCTGGGCCGCACCACCACCGTTCGTGGCGACGACATCCGTTTTGCCAATGCCAGCTGGGCAAAACAACCGCAGATGGCCAGCGCTGATCGTGTTGAATTGGACATCCGCATCTGGCCACTACTGCGTGGCAGCGTGCAGATTCCGGAGATACGCCTGAGCCACCCCGAGGTGCTGCTGCAGACCGCACCAAGCAAGGGCGAGCCCGGCAACTGGGACTTCCTCGGCGATGGCGGTGGCGAACCACCGCAACTCAAACGCCTGCACATCACCGACGGCAAGCTGCACTTCCTCGACGAACCCGGGCGCACCAAGGTTGATGTGACGGTCCACAGCGGCACCCCGAAACAGGTCGATGCCGCACCTCCCGTGCTGATCGAAGGCAAGGGCCGCTGGCAAGGTGCTGCGTTCACCCTGAAAGGTGGCACGGAATCGCCATTGGAACTCAGCAACAGCGAGCACCCGTTCCGCATCCACCTCGATGCCCGTGCTGGCGCCACCCACGCCATCGCCAGCGGCACGCTGACCAACCCCTTCCAGTTCCAGGTGTTCGACCTGCAGTTCCAGCTAAGCGGGCAGGATCTGGAAGA
>QFOV01000357.1 GCA_003248565.1 Stenotrophomonas sp. | reverse complement strand
CGTCGACATTCCGGCGGCATTTTTGGCACGGCCCATGCATTGACACAGGCAAGGGCCAATCGGCCGGTATCAGTCACCAAGGAATCGCACCATGAATCAGGCATTGTGGGTCGCCAAGACCGGTCTGGATGCGCAACAGACACGCATGTCGGTTGTCTCCAACAACCTGGCCAACACCAATACCACCGGATTCAAGCGCGACCGCGCCAGCTTTGAAGACCTGTTGTACCAACAGGTACGTCAGCCCGGCGGTTCGTCCTCGGCACAGACGCAGTTGCCAACCGGCCTGCAGCTGGGTACAGGTGTACGCGTCGTCGCCACCTCCAAGCACTTCGAACAGGGCAGCCAGCAGCAGACCGGCCGAGCGCTTGACGTGATGGCCAATGGCCGCGGCTTCTTTGAAGTGATGATGCCCGACGGTACGTCGGCGTACACGCGCGACGGCAGCTTCCAGATCAACGCACAGGGCGAACTGGTGACCAACAGTGGTTACCCGGTGCAGCCCGGCATCCAGATTCCCGAGGGCGCGCAATCGCTGACCATCGGTACCGACGGCACCATCAGCGTGAAGATGGCTGGCGAAGCCGCCTCGGTGGAAATCGGTTCGCTGACGCTGACCGACTTCATCAATCCCGCCGGCCTGCAGGCAAAGGGCGAGAACCTGTACCTGGAAACCACCGCATCGGGCCCGGCACAGAACGGCACGCCCGGCCTCAATGGCCTCGGCACCGTCGTGCAGGGTGCGCTGGAAGGCAGCAACGTCAACGTGGTCGAAGAGCTGGTGTCGATGATCGAAACACAGCGCGCCTACGAAATGAACGCCAAGGCCATCTCCACCACCGACTCGATGCTCGGCTACCTCAACAACAACGTCTGATTGGTCGCCAAGGGATACCGTCATGAGCAGCACCCCACTCCTGCGCCAACTTTCCATCGCCTTGTGCGCCGCCCTGATAGGTGGCTGCACACTGGCGGGCGATGTGCGGCCCTATGCACCGATGGCGCCAGTCCAGCCCATCGTCGTGCAGGCCGCAGCGCCAACCGCAGGCGCGATCTACGCCGCCGGCCCTGGCTTGAATCTGTATGGCGACAGGCGCGCGCGTGATGTTGGCGACCTGCTGACCATCACCCTGGTGGAGAACACCATGGCCACCACCACCGCCAGCACCGCGATCAGCAAGAAGTCGGACATCAACGTCGGCACCCCGACCTTGTTCGGTGCCCCGGTCACGCTCGGTGGCAAAGATATTCTCGGTGCATCCGCATCGTCGGAGCGCGACTTTGCTGGCAAGGGCAACAGCGCGCAGAGCAATCGCCTGCAGGGCAGCGTCACTGTCACCGTGATCCAGCGCCTTCCCAACGGCAACCTGGTGGTGCAGGGCCAGAAGAACCTGCGGCTGAACCAGGGCGATGAGCTGGTGCAGATCCAGGGCGTGGTGCGTGCGGCGGACATCAACCCGGACAACACCATTTCCTCCAGCAAGGTTGCCGATGCACGCATCGCCTATGGCGGCCGCGGCGCGGTAGCACAGTCCAATGCGATGGGCTGGCTGGGCCGTTTCTTCAACTCGGCGTTTGCGCTGTTCTGAGCACTGTGATGAAGACTTTCACTTTCAAGCGTTATCTCGCCCTGGCCGCGCTGGCACTGGCTGCCGCCCTGCCCGCTCACGCAGAGCGGATCAAGGACCTGGCCCAGGTAGGCGGCGTGCGCGGCAATGCGCTGGTTGGCTATGGTCTGGTCGTCGGCCTGGATGGCAGCGGCGACCGCACCAGCCAGGCGCCGTTTACCGTACAGAGCTTGAAGAACCTGCTTGGCGAACTGGGCGTCAATGTTCCGGCGAACGTCAATCCGCAGCTGAAGAACGTTGCAGCGGTTGCCATCCATGCCGAGCTGCCGCCGTTTGCCAAGCCCGGCCAGACCATCGACATCACCGTGTCCTCTATCGGCAATGCGGTATCACTGCGCGGCGGCTCCTTGCTGATGGCCCCGTTGAAAGGCATCGACGGCCAGGTCTATGCGATCGCCCAGGGCAATCTGATCGTTGGCGGCTTTGGTGCGCAGGGCAAGGATGGTTCTCGCGTCTCGGTGAACATTCCGAGCGCGGGTCGCATTCCGAATGGCGCCACGGTTGAACGCGCCCTGCCCGACGTCTTCGCTGGTGGTGGTGACATCACCTTGAACCTGCACCAGAACGACTTCACCACCGTCTCGCGGATGGTCAATGCCCTCAATGCCACCTTCGGCGAAGGTGCTGCACGAGCGATCGATGGCGGCACTGTTTCGGTGCAGACCCCGACGGACCCAGGCGCACGCATCGGCATGCTGGCGCGCATCGAGAACGTCGAGCTTTCGCCAGGCACCGCGCCGGCACGCATCGTCGTCAACTCGCGTACCGGCACGGTGGTGATCGGCTCGCAGGTACGGGTCAGCCCGGCAGCGATCTCACACGGTTCCTTGACGGTGACCGTCAGCGAATCGACCCAGGTCAGCCAGCCCAACGCCTTTGGCGGTGGCCAGACGGTCGCCACACCACAATCCACAATCACCGCCAGCAACGAAGGCAGCCGCATGTTCCGCTTTGACGGCGGTGCGACCCTGGACGAGATCGTTCGTGCGGTCAACGAAGTTGGCGCGGCACCGGGCGACCTGATCGCGATCCTGGAAGCACTCAAGCAGGCCGGCGCGCTGACCGCCGACCTTGAGGTGATCTGACATGCGTATCGCCGCGCCCTCGCTGGAACTCAATCCGGCCATCGCCAATGATCCGGCGAAGATCGACAAGGTTGCACGCCAGCTGGAAGGCCAGTTCGCGCAGATGCTGGTCAAGAGCATGCGCGATGCCAGCTTCGGCGATTCGCTGTTCCCGGGTGAAAACCAGATGTTCCGCGAAATGTACGACCAGCGCAT
>QFOV01000356.1 GCA_003248565.1 Stenotrophomonas sp. | reverse complement strand
CCGTCTGGACAGCCATATCGCGGAAATCCGCCGCGTGCTGCGCCAGCGCGAGCCGGTCGGCCGCCGCCTGGACTTCCTGCTGCAGGAGTTCAACCGCGAGGCCAATACCCTGGGCTCCAAGTCGGTGGACGCACGCACCTCCAATGCAGCGGTGGAGCTGAAAGTGCTGATCGACCAGATCCGCGAGCAGGTCCAGAACATCGAGTAAAGGGTAGTGCCGAGCCATGCTCGGCAGGAGCCAAGGTAGTGCCGAGCCATGCTCGGCAGGAGCCAAGGTAGTGCCGAGCCATGCTCGGCAGGAGCCAAGGTAGTGCCGAGCCATGCTCGGCAAAGGCCTTGCCGGTAATGCCCTGCCGAGCATGGCTCGGCACTACAGGTGGGGCTCCAGCCGAGCATGCTCGGCACTACAGGTGGAGCCGCCCCCGCGATAATTGGGGGCCCTCAACCCTCGATCCTGCACAGACCCGCCCACGCCGGTACAATGCCGGGCCATTCCGACGTTGGCCCACCGCATGCGTGGCACCCTCTATATCGTCGCTGCCCCGTCCGGGGCCGGCAAAAGCAGCATCGTCAACGCCACTCTGGCGCGTGACCCGCACATCTCGCTGTCGATTTCCTTCACCTCGCGGGCCATGCGTCCGGGCGAGGTCAACGGCAAGCATTACCACTTCGTCCCGGCTGCCGAGTTCGAGCAGATGATCGCCGCCGGTGATTTCTTCGAGCACGCGCTGGTGCATGGCGACTGGAAGGGCACAGCCCGGCAGTCGGTGGAGCCGCAGCTGGCGGCCGGCAAGGACGTGCTGCTGGAAATCGACTGGCAGGGCGCGCGCCAGGTGCGCGAGAAGGTACCGGGCGCGGTCAGCGTCTTCATCCTGCCGCCGTCGCGGCAGGCGCTGGACGAGCGCATGCGCAAGCGTGGCCAGGACAGCGAGGCGGTAATGGCCCAGCGCCTGGCCGCCGCGCGTGAGGAAATGCTGCATTACGACGAGTTCGACTACGTCATCATCAACGAGGATTTCGATACCGCCGTTGGCGAAATGTGCTCGATCTTCGCCGCCAGCCGGCTGCGCTGCGAACCCCAGCAACGCCGCCACGGCGAGCTGATCGCCTCGTTGCTGGCCCCTGAAAACTGAGCAAGTGGTTGATCCACAAGGGGCTGTTCAGGCCTTGGCTTGATTCCAGGACCGGTCTGCCCCTACAATCCGTCCCCTTTCCCTCATTCGATCGAGCGGCCGTTGCAGGTCGCCGGGAGCCCGCATGGCCCGCATTACCGTAGAAGATTGCCTGGAAGTCGTTAACAACCGTTTTGAGCTGGTCATGATGGCGTCCAAGCGCGCCCGTCAGCTGGCCAATGGTGTCCAGGCGACGATCGACAACAGCGAGAGCGAGGACAAGCCGACCGTGTTGGCGCTGCGCGAAATCGCTGCCCGTCGCATCGACAACGAGCTGATCGAGGAAGTCGAGAAGTCCGAGCGCGAGCGCATCGAGCGTGAAGCACTGGAATGGGCGGCCGCTGAAGTGGTCGCCGACGAAGACATGTCCAAGAACGACGATTGATTGCCTCTTCGGCATCGATTGATGTTGTCTGCAAACAGCCCGCCAAAAGCGGGCTGTTTGCGTTGTAGGAATTGCCGTGGAACGCCTGCTGGCATAGTCTTCTGCCATGAACCCAGGCCCTTCCGCCCAGGTAGCCACGCCCGCGGGCGGGGTGGTACCTGATTACGTACTGCAACTCGAACGCGCAGCCAGCTACCTCCCCACCGAGCAGCTGCCGCTGCTGCGTCGTGCCTGGGAGGTCGGGGCAGCCGCGCACGCCGGCCAGACCCGCAAATCCGGCGAGCCCTACATCACCCATCCGGTGGCGGTGGCGCGCATCCTGGCCGAGCTCGGCCTGGATGTTGAAACCCTGATCGCCGCGATCCTGCACGACACCATCGAGGACACACCGCTCACCGGCGAGGAGCTGGCCGCCGAGTTCGGCCAGGCCGTGGCCGATCTGGTCGAGGGCGTCACCAAGCTGGACAAGCTCAAGTTCCGCGACCGCCAGGAAGCGGCGGCGGAGAGCTTCCGCAAGATGCTGCTGGCGATGTCGCGCGACCTGCGCGTGATCATGATCAAGCTGGCCGACCGCCTGCACAACATGCGCACCCTGGGCGCGCAGAGTGCCGAAGCGCGGCGCCGCATTGCCACCGAAACGCTGGATATCTACGCGCCCATCGCCCAGCGCCTGGGCATGAACCTGATCAAGTCGGAGCTGCAGAACCTCGGCTTCCGCGCGCTGTACCCGTGGCGCCACGCCATCATCGAGAAACACATCCGCAGCCAGCCAGTGGTGCGCCGTGAGTCGATGGCGCAGGTGGAAGTGCAGCTGTCGCAGCGCCTGGCGCGCGAAGGGCTGGAACACCGCCTGATCAGCCGCATCAAGACGCCCTGGAGCATCTATACCAAGATGCGCGAGGAGAACAAAAGCTTCGACCAGGTCATGGATGTGTTCGGCTTCCGCCTGGTGATGCGCAACGTACCCAACTGCTACCACGCACTGGGCGGCGTGCATGCCGCGTTCAAACCGCTGGACGGGCGCTTCCGCGATTTCATCGCCATCCCCAAGGCCAACGGTTACCAGTCGCTGCACACGGTGCTGTTCGGGCCGTACGGCTCCCCGATCGAAGTGCAGATCCGCACCGAGGAAATGGACCTGATCGCCGAGCGCGGTGTGGCCGCGCACTGGACCTACAAGTTCGGTGGCGACGGCCCCAACAGCGCGCAGAGCAGGGCGCATGCCTGGATCGTCGAGTTGATCGATTCGCAGCGCACCGCAGGTTCGTCGCTGGAGTTCCTGGACAACGTCAAGGTCGACCTGTTCCCGGACGAGGTCTACCTGTTCACGCCCAAGGGCAAGATCCTGGCGCTGCCGCGCAATTCCAC
>QFOV01000355.1 GCA_003248565.1 Stenotrophomonas sp. | reverse complement strand
CCATCGACCAGGTTTTCGGTGACCAGCGCCATCAGCTTGCGCTTGCTCATCACCGTGTAGTTGATGTTCAGGCGCGAGAACTCGATCTGGCGCGGCTTGGCGGCTTCGCGCGGCAGGCCCTTGTCGACCAGCGGCTGGGTCAAGGCGTTGTCGTGGGCGTAGTCGACGTTGTCCACGCACCAGTCGTACAGCGGGCGGTGGTCTTCGAATTCCAGCGTGCACAGCGAGTGGGTGATGCCTTCCAGCGAATCGCCCAGTGCATGCGCGAAGTCGTACATCGGGTAGATCGGCCAGGCATTGCCGGTGTTCTGGTGCTCGACGTGCTTGATGCGGTAGATCGCCGGGTCGCGCAGGTTGATGTTGCCGCTGGCCATGTCGATCTTGGCGCGTACGGTGCGGGCGCCATCGGCGAACTCACCGGCACGCATGCGCGCGAACAGGTCCAGGTTCTCCTCGACGCTGCGCTCGCGGTACGGCGAGGGACGGCCTGGCTCGGTCAGCGAGCCGCGGTAGGCGCGCACTTCCTCGGCCGACAGGTCGCAGACATAGGCCTTGCCGTCGCGGATCAGCTTCTGCGCGGCCAGGTAATAGGCATCGAAGTAGTCCGAGGCGTGGCGCAGCTCGTTCCACTCGAAGCCCAGCCAGCGCACGTCGTCCTGGATGGCCTGCACGTATTCCGGGTCTTCCTTGGCCGGGTTGGTGTCGTCGAAGCGCAGGTTGCAGACGCCGCCGAACTCGCCGGCGATGCCGAAGTTCAGGCAGATCGACTTGGCGTGGCCGATGTGCAGGTAGCCATTGGGCTCGGGCGGGAAACGGGTCTTGATGGCCGTGTGCTTGCCGCTGGACAGGTCCTCACGGACGATCTGACGGATGAAGTCCCTTTTTTCTGATGCCAAGGCATCAGTGGCGCGCTTTTCGGGGGCGTTTTCCGGCGTGGCAGCGGCAGGCGTGTTCTCGGACATGGGGGACGCAGCGTATTGAAGTAAACCGCAAGTTTAGCCGAGCCGGGCTGCGGTTGCCGGGACAGGGCTATGCTGGGCCATCCCACCGTATGGATTCGTACCGATGGACCGCCCCGTTCTGGTGATAGGCAACAAGAACTACTCGTCCTGGTCGCTGCGCCCGTGGCTGCTGCTGCGCCATTTCGGGGTGGAGTTCGACGAGGTGCGGCTGGCCCTGGATACGCCGGGTTTTGCCAGCGAAGTGCTGCAGCATTCACCGACCGGCAAGGTGCCGGCATTGCGTGATGGCGATTTGCAGGTCTGGGATTCGCTGGCGATCTGCGAGTACGCCAACGAGCGCTGGCTGGGCGGACGCGGCTGGCCTGCCGACCTGGCCCAGCGCGCCGTGGCCCGGGCCGCCGCGGCGGAAATGCATTCAGGTTTCACCGCGCTGCGCAGCCAGCTGCCGATGAACAGCCGCCGTCAGCCGGACGGCTACCGCTGGGATGCCGCCGCGCAGGCCGACATCAACCGTATCCGCGCGCTGTGGAGTGAGCTGCGCCGGCAGTACGGCGCGGGCGGCGAGTTCCTGTTTGGCCAGTTCGGCATCGTCGATGCGATGTTCGCGCCGGTGGCGGTACGCTTCGACGGCTATGGCGTGGTTGCGGAAGGCGTTGCCGGCGAGTACCTGCAGGCACTGTTGGCGCTGCCGGCGCTGCGCGAGTGGCGCCAGGCTGGTGCGGCGGAAAGCGAGCACGTGGCGGCCACTGATGACCTGCGCCAGCCGGTTTGAACGGAGAATCCCATGCAGCTGATCTACCAGAGCAACAACCTGTTCGACGCGCATCTGGTCAAGCATGCGCTGGAGGACGCGGGCATCCCGGCCTTCGTGTTCGGTGAGTCCCTGCTGGGCGCGGGCGGCGAGCTGCCCTTGTTTGGCCTGCTGCGGGTCTGCGTGCCGGATTCGGCCAAGCCCGAGGCCGAGGACATCGTCGCCGCGCTGGGCTTGGACGATGGCCCCGCCGACCCCATCTTGGATGACGATGAAGCGCCGGGATTCCTCCCGGCCTGAGGAGCTGACATGTTGGGAATCGGCCAGGGAATACTGGGTATCGGCGCATTCAAGCAGCGCCTGCCGCGTCCGGAAGAAGCGCTGCCGGGGCGGGACACGCCGCTGCCGCTGCACAACCAGCACTTCGTCAACGGCCAGCCCTTGCAGGCCGATTTCGATGGGCTGCAGGTGCTGGACGTGGGCCTGGGCTGTTTCTGGGGCGCCGAGCGCAAGTTCTGGCAGCTGCCTGGCGTGGTGACCACGGCGGTGGGCTACCAGGGCGGTGTTACCCCGAACCCTACGTATGAAGAAGCCTGTTCCGGCCTTACCGGCCACACCGAAGTGGTGCGGGTGGTGTTTGACCCGGCCCAGGTGACGCTGGAAACCGTGCTGCGCACCTTCTGGGAAAACCACAATCCCACTCAGGGCATGCGCCAGGGCAATGACACCGGCACCCAGTACCGCTCGGCGATCTACTGCCACACGCAGGAACAGTACGACGCCGCGCTTGCCAGCCGTGCTGCTTACCAGCAGCAGCTGACTGCTTCTGGTTTCGGCGAGATCACCACCGAGATACTGTTCCCGGCACCGCCGTTCTATTACGCCGAGGATTACCACCAGCAGTATCTGGCGAAGAATCCGAATGGTTACTGCGGTATCGGCGGAACCGGCGTGAGCTGCCCGATTGGTCTGGATGTCTGAGCCGTGAGTGCCGCACCGCGCCGCTTGCTGGTGGTGTGGCACAGCTTTACCGGCGCTACTGCGGCGATGGTGGAAGCACTGCTGCAGGGTGCACGCGAGAGTACCGGTGATTCGGTGCAGGTGATTGCCTTGCGTGCTGCAGATGCCGGTGCGGACGATGATGCCGGTGCGGACGATGTGCTTGCCGCCGATGCGGTGGTGTTCGCCACGCCGGAGACATTGGCCTCGATGAGCGGGGCGATGAAGGATTTCTTTGATCGCAGTTATTACCCGCTGTTGGGGCGCTGCGAGGGCAAGCCGTATGCACTGCTGGTATGTGCAGGCTCGGATGGTGAGCCGACGATTGCGCAGTTGCGCAGGGTGGCTTTGGGGCTGCGCTTGAAAGAAGTGGCCGAGCCGGTGCTGGTGTGTACGCAGGCACAGACGGCGGAGGCGATTGTTGCTGGGAAGAAATTGCCTGAGCTGCAGTTGGCGCGAGGCCGAGAGCTGGGCGCGCTGCTCGCAGCAGGGCTGGAGCTCGGCGTGTTCTAGTTTTTAAAGCCCCTCTCCCTCCGGGAGAGGGGTTGGGATGAGGGTAAGGGGCGAAGCCTCTTGTGCGCTGATATTGCCAGGCTTCGCACTTACCCTCATCAGGCCTTCGGCCACCTTCTCCCGGTGGGAGAAGGGAGTGGCCAGGTTTTGCTTTGGCTGTCAGCCGCCCAACTCATCCGCAATCCGCTGACGCAGCGTCTGCAGATCCTTCGCAAACGCCTCAATACCGTTAGCCAGCTTCTCGGTAGCCATCGGATCGGCCGCCATATCCGCATCGAACTTCGCTTCATCAATTGCAGCGACGTTCACTGCTTCGGCAGCAACGGCCACCAGCTTGCGCGGCAGCGCACCGAAGTCCGCATCCAGCTTCTCCAGCAGGTCCGGCGAGATCGTCAGGCGATCACAGCCAGCCAGCGCTTCAATCTGCGCGGTCGAACGGAACGAGGCGCCCATCACCACCGTGTTGGAACCGCGACGCTTGAACTCGGCGAACACGCCGCGCACGAACACCACGCCCGGGTCTTCGTCGATGTTGGCCGGGGTCTGGCCGTTGGCCACGTACCAATCGAGGATGCGGCCGACGAATGGCGAGATCAGGAAGGATCCGGCTTCCGAGCAGGCCAGGGCCTGGGTCGGGTTGAAGATCAGGGTCAGGTTGCAGTCGATGCCCTCGGCCTGCAGCACGCGTGCGGCTTCGACGCCGGCCCAGGTCGCGGCGATCTTGATCAGCACCTTGCTGCGCGGCACGCCGGCCGCTTC
>QFOV01000014.1 GCA_003248565.1 Stenotrophomonas sp. | reverse complement strand
GACGAGCCGACCACCGGCCTGCACTTCCACGACATCGAGGCCCTGCTCGGCGTGCTGCACAAGCTGCGCGACGAGGGCAACACCGTGGTGGTGATCGAGCACAACCTGGACGTGATCAAGACTGCGGACTGGATCGTCGATCTCGGCCCCGAGGGTGGCCATCGCGGCGGCACGGTGCTGGTCACCGGCACGCCGGAAGACGTGGCGGCGCATCCGGATTCCTACACCGGCCAGTTCCTGGCCAAGATGCTGCCGAACACCAGCGCGCGCCCGGAGCAACCAGCAGCAGTAGCCAACAAGCCTGATGCGCGCCCGCCGCGCAAGGAAAAGCCGGTCAAGAAAGCTGCTGCCAAGAAGGCTGCCGCACCCGCCAAGAAGAAGGCTGCAAAATGAGCAACGAACACAAGCAACTGGCCCGCGTACCGATCAGCGTGCGTTGGCGCGACATGGACTCGATGGGCCACGTCAACAACGCCAAGTACGTTTCGTATCTGGAAGAGGCGCGCGTGCGCTGGATGCTGGGCGTGGAAGGCGTGTCGATGACCGACCGCATCGCGCCGGTGGTGGCCAATACCAACATCAACTATCGCCTGCCGATCGTGTGGCCGAACGACATCGTGGTCGAGTTGTTTGTCGAGCGCCTGGGCAATAGCAGCGTGACCATTGGTCACCGCATTGTTGACCAGAAGGACGACAGCAAGTTGTATTCGGACGGCAACGTGGTGGTGGTCTGGATGGATACGCAGACCGGCAAGAGTGCGCCCTTGCCGGAGGCTGTTCGGGGCGCTTCGAGCTGAGCCCGCCTGACCCTTCTCCCTCCGGGAGAAGGTGCCCCGAAGGGGCGGATGAGGGTCGGTTCAGCACTGGGGTTGTTGGCAGCGCGGCGCTTCGCTTCTACCCTCACCCCAACCCCTCTCCCGGTGGGAGAGGGGCTCAAGCTGCAGTTGCAGGCATCACGCGGACCTCCGCGTTCGTGCAGCCTTACTTCAAAGCAACCTTCGGAAAATCCACCGGCACATCCAGCGCCACGTTGATGTAGTTGGTGAACAGGTTCAACGCCACATGCGCGAGAATCTCGACGATCTGCTCGTCGCCGAAGCCCACGCTGCGCAAGTCCGCCACATCGGCGTCATCCAGCTGCGCACGCTGCTCCACGACTTTCAGCGCGAAACGTAGGGCGGCGGCGGTACGCGAATCCTCGGACTGCCCCACCTGCGCCGATGCCATCTCAGCCGCACTAGCGCCCGCCTTCTGCCCCAGCACGGTATGCGCCGCCAGGCAGTACTCGCAGCAGTTGCGGTTGGCGATGGCGACTGCGAGCTGCTCGCCGAGCTTGCTGCCAAGGCTGCCCTTGCCCAGCGCGCCAAACGCAGCCCACATGCTCTGCAATGCAGCCGGGGAGTTGGACACCGCCTTGAACATGTTCGGCGTCGCGCCGAAGGCCTGGTGGATCTGCGCCAGCAGCGGCTGGCTGGCGGCGGGGGCGGTCCGGGTTTCCAGATTGATGCGTGACATGGTGATCTCCTGATCGGTTTGAATGGTTGCCGGGCCATCAGCCCGTGGAAGAAGTATCCCGTCGCGGATCGAACGATTTGATACGATCAGTCCATCAAACAAACCAATTGATACAGATGAGCAATCTCCCGCCCGTGGATCGCCTGGCAGGCGTCCTGGAGAACTTCCGCTTCCAGGCGCAGCTGTTCCACTCCGGCCCGCTGTGCGGGCTGACCAGCTTCGATGCGGGTGAAGGCCACGCCTACCTGCACGTACTGCGGCGTGGCCAGCTCGAGGTCAGCCATCCCGGCAGCCGCGATATCCCGGCCTCGATGCACTTCGAGGAGCCGACGCTGCTGTTCTATCCGCGACCGTTCAGCCATCGCTTCCACAACCCGCCACGCGAGGGCGCCGATTTCACCTGTGCGCGGATTGATTTCGATGGCGGCATCGCGCATCCGCTGGTACGTGGCCTGCCCTCGCTGATCGCGCTGCCGCTGGCACGCATCCCCGGCCTGGCGATGACGCTGGAACTGCTGTTCAACGAAACCGACAACGTCCGCTGCGGCCAACGCCTGCTGACCGATCGTCTGTTCGAAGTGGTGGTCATCCAGCTGCTGCGCTGGCTGCTGGATCATCCTCAGGAAGCCGGGATACCCGCCGGTTTCATTACCGGCCTGTCGGATCAACGCTTGTCGCGCGCCTTGGCCGCCATGCACGATCGCCCCGGCGAGAGCTGGACACTCAACAGCCTCGCCGAACAGGCCGGCATGTCACGCACCGCGTTTGCCAACAGCTTTCGCGACATCGTCGGGCAGACACCGCTGGACTACCTCACCGATTGGCGCATCGCGCTGGCCCAACGCCGGCTGCGACAAGGCCGGCCGATCAAGACGCTGGCCGACGAACTCGGTTATGCCAATGCCTCGGCACTGTCGCGAGTGTTCAGCGCCAAGACCGGAATGTCGCCGCGCGACTGGCTGAAACAGACCCAAGCCTGATCAACGCGCAGGCGCCTCGCGCCGTACCTGCAGCATGCCGTCCACCTTGGTTCCATCTTCCAGGCTCAGCCGCAACGGCAACTGCGTGCCTTCCGTCAGTGGTACTTCCGGCTGCATCAGCATCAAGTGCAGACCGCCGGGCTTCAGCTCGGCAACTGTTCCGGCAGCAATCGGCAAGCGTTCGATTTCGCGCATCCGGCTGACGCCCTGCGCCACCGTGGTTTCATGCAACGACACATCGCCAAAGGCCTTGCTGCCCGCGCCGATGACAACCACCTCGCTGGCGCAGCCGTTGCGGATACGCGCAAAGCCCGCCGCCATTCGCGTCGCCGCCGGGGTCAACCGCACCCAGCCCTGCTCCACGCTCACGCAGGCCGGTGCTGCAGCCGCCTCGAACGCACCCAAGGCCAACAGTACGCACACGAATGGTTTGGTTATCATCAGCTCACGACTCCTTGCCGTACGAGAATCCGCAGCATGACCACGCTCATCGAAGTGATCAACCATGGCCCCATCCGTGAACTGCGCCTGGCGCGGCCGCCAGTCAACGCGCTGGATACCGAACTGTGCCGTGCCCTGATTGCCGCCGTCACCCTGGCCATGACCGACGACGTGCACGGCATCGTGTTGTCCGGCAGCGAGCGCATCTTCACCGGCGGCATGGACGTACCGCACCTGCTCTCGCATGGCGATGACAAGCGCAAGCTGATGGACAGCTGGCAGGCGTTCTTCGGCGCTGCACGTGTATTGGCCGAAAGCCGCGTGCCTGTAGTTGCCGCGCTGACCGGCCACTCACCGGCCGGCGGTTGTGTGCTGGCACTGTGCTGCGATTACCGGGTGATGGCGCGCAGCGCCGACCCGGCCAAGCCCTATGTGATCGGCCTGAACGAGGTACAGGTCGGTCTGGTCGCGCCGGAAGGCATCCAGCGCCTGATGCGCCGCGTGGTCGGCCACCACCGCGCCGGCGTCTTGCTGACCGGCGGCCAGCTGGTCAGCGCCGAGCGCGCCCTGGAAATCGGCCTGGTCGATGAACTGGCTGACGGCGCCGCGCAGGTGGTCGATCGCGCCATCGGCTGGCTGCAGGCCCAGCTCAAGCTGCCGCCGCAGCCGATGCTGCAGACCCGCGCCATCGCCCGCGCCGACCTGCATGAGGCCATGCAGGCCGAACACATCCAGCTGGAACGCTTTGTCGAGGCGTGGTTCTCGCCGGATGCGCAGGGCGCTTTGCAGGCCTTGGCGGCTCGCCTGGGCAAGAACTAGGGATTCGAAAGTTGGGATTGGGGATTGGCAACGGCGGCATGCCGGGCGCTGACCTGCCTGCGTTGCCCCGTCCCCGCTCGCCTATAATCGCGGCCTGTCGAAAAGAAGGCCGCCGCCTTGTCCAACACGCCTGAACCCGTGGTCTCCGAACTGATTGACCTGCTGTCGCTGGAGCGGCTGGAGGACAACCTGTTCCGCGGCCAGAGCCGCGATATCGGCACCAAATACGTGTTCGGCGGGCAGGTGCTGGGGCAGGCGCTGGCCGCCGCCCAGGCCACGGTCGAGAACGGCCGTCACGTGCATTCGCTGCACGCTTATTTCCTGCGTGCCGGCAATATCGACCACCCTATCGTCTATGACGTGGACCGCACCCGTGATGGCGGCAGCTTCTCGGTGCGCCGGGTCACCGCCATCCAGCACGGCAAGGTGATTTTCTTCTGCGCGGCCTCGTTCCAGCAGGCCGAGCGTGGTGCCGAACACCAGCACAAGATGCCGGATGTGCCGCAGCCCGAGGACATCGAGCCGAGCCGTCCACTGCCGGCCGATGTGCTGGAGCGCTTGCCGGTGAAGGTGCAGCGCTGGCTTTCGCGCGGCGGTCCGTTCGAATTCCGCCACGTCTATCCGCGCGACGAACTGAACCCGCCCAAGCGCCCGCCCTATCACCAGGTGTGGCTGCGCTTGAACGAAAAGATCGGCGATGCGCCGGAGCTGCACCAGGCGCTGCTGGCCTATGCCTCCGACTTCCATCTGCTTGGCACGGCCACTTTCCCGCATGGCATCAGCTACTACCAGCCGCATGTGCAGATGGCCTCGCTCGACCATGCGATCTGGTTCCACCGCCCGTTCCGCGCCGACGACTGGCTGCTGTACTCGCTGGACAGCCCCAGCGCGCAGGACTCGCGCGGCCTGGCGCGTGGCCAGTTCTATACCCGCGACGGCGTGCTGGTCGCCAGCACCGCACAGGAAGGCCTGATCCGCGTGACCCCCGACGACAACGAAGCGAGCAAGGGCTGAACCATGCGCAAGATTTTCAGCAGCCAGCGCGTCGAGAACGCCGAGGGCGTGGCGGAGATCCTGCGTGATGCAGGCATCGAGGTCCGCGTCACCAACGGCCGCTCGTACCACAGCAAGCGCCGCGGCCAGTTCAGCTATACCGACAAGGTCAACAACGAGAACCTGCCTTCGGTCTGGGTGGTGCATGCCAATGACCAGCCGCGGGCGCGTGAGATCCTGCGCGACAAGCGCCTGCTCGACACCACCCGCCGCGACCATCCCACCGCCGAATACGCCTTCCGCGAAGCCCCCGCCGAGGCCGGCAATGGCCGCAGCTGGGCGTGGCGCATCCGCATCGCCCTGCTGGTGGTAATTGCCGGTGTGGCGCTGGTGATCATGATGCGCCATCGCACTGCGCCCGCGCCTGCAGCCACGGCCCCGGCCAACCCGGCACAGGTGCAACCGGCCCAGCCGCAACCGGGCGAAGACGAGTTCCGCGTGCGCATCCAGTCCCAGCCCGACACCCCGCCGGCACCGGCACCGGCACCGAAAAAATAATCGGTCACATCGGGCTTCGGTGCCCGTCCTGTTTGGCAGTACCGTCGAAAAGGCCTGTCCGATGAGCACCGAAACGCTGGAAATCCTGCTGCAGAACGAGCTGCCTGCCGCCCGCCAGGGCTGCACGCAGTCCTATGGGCGCATCGTGTTGGCCTGCCAGAACACGGTGACCGCCATCGCCCTAGCCATCACCCGCGATGTGCAGGCCAGCGAGGACATCGCCCAGGAAGCCTTCATCAAGGCTTGGCAGCAGCTCACCCAGCTCAACAACAGTTCCAGCTTCCTGCCCTGGCTGCGGCAGATCACCCGCAACCTGGCCCGCGACTGGCTGCGCGCCAACCGCAACCGTCCGCTCAGCGGCGAGGCTGCGGAAATCGCCATCAGCATGGCCGCCGATCCCTCGCCCAACGGTGTCGACGCGATGGCGCGGGTGGAGGAAGAACTGGTCGCCGAGGAAATCATCTCGGCCCTGCCCGAGGACAGTCGCGAAGCGTTGCTGCTGTACTACCGCGAAGGGCAGAGTTCACAGCAGGTGGCCATGCTGCTGGGCCTGAGCGATGCCGCTGTGCGCAAGCGGCTGTCGCGCGCTCGTGCCAGCGTGCGCGAGGAGATGCTCAAGCGCTTCGGTGAATTCGCCCGCAGCTCTGCGCCGAGCGCTGCTTTCGCTGCCTTGGTCAGCTCGGCACTGATGTTGGCAGCCCCTGGCGTCGCCAGCGCTGCGATCATTGCCAGTGGCGCAGGAGTTGCCGGCACCAGTGCTGGCAAACTGGGAATCGGCAGTCTTGGCATCAACACCGCCGGCAGCGGCGCGGCCGCAGGAACACTCGGCGCTACCGTAAATGCACTGTTCCCGAATCCTTTCGATCTATGGATAGTGGCCGGCGCAGTCGTGTTTGGCACGCTCGGGGCCTATCTCACCAATCTCTACCTGCTGCACTATGCCGAGACGCCGGAGGAAACCCAGCGTGTTCGCCGTTTCATGCGCCTGCACACCATCGGCGCCTTCGTGTTCTGCATCTGCGCCATGGCCGGCGTAGTGTTCCGCATGGGTCTGGTTGGCGGACTGCTGACCCTGGCAATAGGCATGGCCGTATTGAACTACCAGTACCTGGTCACGCTGCCGCGCGTGATGGCGCCGATGCTTGCCCGTGACGCGGCTCGCCATGGCCGCAAGGGTCCGTCCTGGATCTATCAGAGCATGTTCGGTCGCAGCGCCGTGGTCAGCGCATCGCTGCTGGCGGTTGCGGCGACGCTGTACGCGCTGCTGCAGCACTGAACTCCAGCAACAAAACACCCCCGCTGTTGCCAGCGGGGGTATTGTCGATCGGCGCCTTTGTAGAACTTACTTCGCTGCCGGAGCCTGCGCCGGCATCGGGCCGCGCGGGCCACGATGCTCGCGATGCCCGTCCTTGCGTGCAGCCTGAAGTTCTTCCGGGCTCAACTTGCCATCCTTGTTGGTATCGGCCTTGGCAAACCACTCCGCACGACGCTGTTCAGCACGGGCCTGGCGATCAGCCTGATCGATATAGCCGTCCTTGTTGACGTCCAGGCGGGTGAAGTTGGCCTGGTACTCGGCGGCACTGATGCGGCCGTCGTTGTCGGTATCCATGCCACGCATGAAGCCGCCATCACGTTGACCGCGATGTCCGCCGTGGCGATCACCGCCATGGCGCCCAACGTGCCGCATCTGCGCCATTTCCTCGCGCGACAGCTTTCCGTCCTTGTTCGTGTCCAACTCGTCGAAACGCTGTGCCAGCTGCGGACGGGCCGCTGCTTCCTGGCGATCAACCACGCCATCATTGTTGGCATCCAGGCGCTGCGGCGCCGGGCTGGTGCTGGTCGGCGCAGCCGCGAACACCAAGCCGGTCGCCGAGGTGGCCAGCAGCATCGCCAGCAGGAGGAGAGGTTTGCGGTGGGTATTGGTCATGGTGTTGCTCCGTGGTGAGGCTGCGGACGCGGCATTGCGTCCTCGCTACGGTCAACGCACCAGCCATCGGCTTGGTTGACCTGCGTGCCGGCCGTGTTCATCACGCAGACAGGCGCAGGTTTTGCGACGCGCCACGGCTATGCTGTGCGCATGGCAGCCCACGGCGAAAACAACGAAGAACTGCGCCTGTTCCAGACCGGCGAGCACGCTTGCGGCTACTGGCCGGAACGACAGGCACGCGACCTTGTGCTGGACCCCCAGGACGAGCGGCTGGGCGCGCTTTACCCGATGGCATTGACCTGGGGCTTCCGCCGCTCCGGCGATCTGGTCTACCGCCCGCACTGCGAAGGCTGCCGCGCCTGCGTGCCGGTACGCATTCCCGTGGAGCGCTTCAACCCGGACCGCGGCCAGCGCCGCTGCCTGGCGCACAACGCCGACCTGCAATGCCGGATCCTGCCTGCCGAGCGTACCGACGAACAGTTCGCCCTGTATCAGCGCTACCTGTCCCACCGCCATGCCAAGGGTGGCATGGACGAGCATGGACCGCATGAGTTCGACCAGTTCCTGATCGGCAGCTGGTCACATGGCCGCTTCATGGAGATCCGCGCGCCCGGCGTGGCTGGAAAACGCGGGCAGTTACTGGCTGTCGCCGTCACCGACGTCACCGACCTCGGCCTGTCGGCGGTCTATACGTTCTTTGATCCGGACCAGGAAAAACGCAGCCTGGGCACCTTCGGCATCCTGCAGCAGATCGCCTGGGCCAAACGCAACGGCTTGCCACATCTGTACCTGGGCTATTGGATCAGCGGCCACCGCAAGATGGACTACAAGCGCCGCTTCCATCCGCTGGAGTATTTCGACGGCAAGCGCTGGCTGCAGGGCGAACAGGGCCTTGGCAACGACCAACGTTGATTGGGAGGCAGCTCAATGGCGACTTGCGTTGATGCACATTTAACCGGGATTTATGCAGAATGGGAATGTCATCGCGCATCGTGATGACGCAAGGAAGTATCCATTCAACAGGAGCAATGCGTGAAGACCCATTTTTTGATTCTGGCTGCCATTGGCACCCTGGCCCTCGCCGGCTGCAAGAAGGCAGAGACCCCGGCCACCGAGGCGCCAGCAGCCAACCCGACCGCTGCCGCCGAAGTCACCCCGGCGCCGTCAACCGACACCGTCAAGGCCGGCACCGGCGTTCCGGAATGCGACCAGTACCTGGAAAAGGTCTACGCATGCATCAGCGACAAGGTGCCCGAAGCCCAGCGTGACATGATGAAGCAGGGCATCGAGCAGTCGCGTAGCGCCTGGGCTGGCGTGACCGACAAGACCGAGCTGGCCAACCAGTGCAAGACCGCGCTGGAACAGGCCAAGACCAGCTTCGGCGCGATGGGCTGCACGTTCTAAGCAACGTAACAGCGCCATCCATGGACGCCCCGCATGCGGGGCGTTCGTGTTTTCGCAGCTTCGCTTTTCGCCTCATCGTCATGACGACGTGAGAAAATCGGCAGATGCGCATCTCTACCCTACTCGCCCCGATGACCCTGCTGTTGGCAGCCTGTTCCACCTCACCCAGCGGCAGCGCCAGCGCGCCTGCCCAGCTACGGCTGGCAACCTACAACACCTCGCTGTATTCCGAGGAGGAAGGCGGCCTGATCCGCGAACTGCAGGGCGACAGCGCGCACGCGCGCAAGATCGCTGCTGTGCTGCAGCAGACGCGACCGGATCTGGTCCTGCTCAATGAATTCGACTTCGACGACGCCCACCGCGCCGCCGACCTGTTCCAGCAACGCTATCTTGAAGTCGCCCAGCCCGGCGGCGGCGAAGCGCTCAAGTACCCGTATCGCTACCTGGCACCGGTCAACACCGGCGTGCCCAGCGGACTGGACCTGGACAACAACGGCACCGTCGGCGGCAAAGGCCGCGAGCGTGGCAACGACGCCTGGGGTTACGGCCTGCACCCGGGCCAATACGGCATGCTGGTGCTGTCCAAGTACCCGATCGATGAAGCTTCCGTACGCACGTTCCAGCTGTTGAAGTGGAGCGCCCTGCCCGGCGCCTTGCGTCCGATCGAACCGGGTACCGGCAAATCGTTCTGGCCGGACGCGGTGTGGTCGCAGCTGCGGCTCTCCTCCAAGTCGCATTGGGACGTGCCGGTGCGCACCCCGCTCGGCACCGTGCACGTGCTGGCATCGCACCCCACCCCGCCGGTGTTCGACGGCAAGGAAAAGCGCAACGCCGCCCGCAACCACGACGAACTGCGCCTGTGGAAGGAGTACCTGGACGGCGGCGACAAGCCGTGGCTGTGCGATGACAAGGGCAGCTGCGGTGGCCTGGCTGCCGATGCACGCTTTGTCATCGTTGGCGACCTGAACAATGATCCAGCCGATGGCGACGGCCGCCACGACGCCATCCTCGAACTGCTCGAACACCCGCGCGTACTGCGCTACCCGACCCCGACCAGCGTCGGTGCCGAGCAGACCAGCCTGGCCTACGCGGAGAAAGGCATCGTCCGCCGCGGCGCGCCGCAGCACGCCACTGGTGATTTCGGCCCGCGCTCGGGCACCATGCGCCTGGACTACGTGCTGCCGTCCACCGGCCTGAGCCACATCGGCAGCGGCGTGTTCTGGCCCGCCAATGACAGCCCGGAAGCGAAGATCGCCGATGGCAGCGATCACCACCTTGTCTGGGTTGATGTGAAGTAAAAGAAAACGCCGGCTAAGCCGGCGTTTTTTTGGCTTCTGTACTTTGTGGGAGCGGCGTAAGCCGCGAAGCTCGTACATCACCAGATAACGATGCATCCCGCCGCTGCAGCATTGCCAGCTTCGCGGCTTACACCGCTCCCACAAGCGTGCGGCTGACCGCTGGCGTGGGAGCTGGATCACAGCAGCGAAGCCTTACCCCTCCCCAACCCTCCCCTTGCCTTCGGCAAAGGGAGGGAGCAGATCTCAGCGCAGCTCAATTCCAATCGCCGCTGCAGCATCACGCGCAATCGCACGTGCCTGGTCTACATCAGCAGCCCGCGCCAAGGTCACGCCGACGCGGCGTTGGCCCTGCACCATCGGCTTGCCAAACAGGCGCAGTGCCGAATCCGGATGGATCAATGCTTCGGCCACGTTGCTGAAGAACGGCACGCCATTGCCCTGCGCCAACATCGCGCACGATGCCGATGCACCGTTGTGGCGGATGGCCGGGATCGGCAGGCCAAGAATCGCGCGCGCGTGCAGCGCGAACTCGCTCAGCTCCTGCGATACCAGGGTGACCAGGCCAGTGTCGTGCGGACGCGGCGAAACCTCGCTGAACCACACCGCATCGCCCTTCACGAACAACTCGACACCAAACAGCCCCCAACCACCGAGGTCATCGGTGATGGCGCGGGCAATCTGCTGCGCACCGTCCAGCGCCTTGGCCGACATCGCCTGCGGCTGCCAGCTTTCGCGGTAATCGCCGTCCCTTTGCAGATGGCCGACCGGATCGCAGAACGCAGTGCCGCCGGCATGACGCACGGTCAACAAGGTGATTTCGTAATCGAAGTCGATGAAGCCTTCGACGATGCAACGGCCAGCACCGGCGCGGCCGCCAGTCTGCGCGTATTCCCAGGCTGGGCCGATGTCGGCGTCGCTGCGCAGCGTGCTCTGGCCCTTGCCCGAGGACGACATCACCGGCTTGACCACGCACGGCAGGCCGATCGCGGCGACGGCGTCGCGGTACTCGGCTTCGGTATCGACGAAGCGATACGGCGAGGTCGGCAAACCCAGGGTTTCCGCGGCCAGCCGGCGGATGCCTTCGCGGTCCATGGTCAGGCGCGCGGCGCGCGCGGTCGGGATCACCCGCAGGCCCTGATCGGCTTCCAGCTGCACCAGGGTTTCGGTGTGGATGGCCTCGATCTCGGGCACCACCAGATGTGGCTGCTCCTGCGCGATCAAGGCCTTCAGTGCGACCGGGTCGAGCATGTCCAGCACATGGCTGCGGTGCGCAACCTGCATGGCCGGGGCATTGGCGTAGCGGTCCGCGGCAATCACTTCCACCCCGAAACGCTGCAGCTCGATGGCCACTTCCTTGCCCAGTTCGCCCGAACCAAGCAACAGGACGCGGGTAGCGGATGGGGACAACGGGGTACCGAGGGTGATCATCAGGCAGGTCCGGAAGGCACAAAAGAGGGTGCCTATTCTAGGCAAGCCGGCGCGGCGAGCGGACATCGTAGCCCGGGGCAGCGTCAGCACACCCAGGGAATGAGCGGAACTACCGTGGCGATTGCGGGCCAGCTTACTCCCCGGGTGCGCTGCCGCTTACCCGGGCTACGGGTTTCCGGCCCTGCGGGGAGCCTTGTCAAAACCGCTTGCATGTTGATATCAATTTGATATCTTTCATTCCAACCACCACGGAAGATGTGCCATGAAAGAGAAGTCCCTCGGTTCCATTACCGGTATTCCCACCCTCCTCGGCACCTTGCTGATGATGCTGGCCGGCACCGCTGCCATCGTCGGTGCGGTCGTGGTCACCAAGAACGGCACCGGTGGCGGCGGGATGCTGGTGCTCGGCGGCATCGCATTGCTGGTTGTTGGCATCTTCCTCAGCTGCGGCCTGTACATGGTCCAGCCCAACCAGGTGGCCGTGATCAGCCTGTTCGGCAAGTACGTGGGTACGGTCAAGGACAACGGCCTGCGCTGGAACAACCCGTTCTTCAGCAAGCGCACCGTCAGCCAGCGCGTGCGCAACTTCGAGAGCGGCAAGCTCAAGGTCAATGAACTGGACGGCTCGCCGATCGAGATCGCAGCGGTCATCGTCTGGCAGGTAATCGATGCTTCCGAAGCGGTCTACAACGTCGACGACTACGAGAGCTTCGTGCACATCCAGTCCGAATCGGCACTGCGTGCGATGGCCACCAGCTATCCCTATGACCAGCACACCGAAGGCCAGCTTGCCCTGCGCAGCCACGCCGCCGAGATCTCCCAGCACCTGAAGGATGAGCTGGCCGAGCGCCTGGCCGATGCCGGCGTGCAGGTACTTGATGCCCGCATCAGCCACCTTGCCTACGCCCCGGAGATCGCCCAGGCCATGCTGCAGCGCCAGCAGGCCAGCGCGGTGATCGCCGCCCGCACGCAGATCGTCGCCGGTGCCGTCGGCATGGTCGAGATGGCACTGCTGGAACTGCAGAAGAACGCCGTCGTCACCCTCGACGAAGAGCGCAAGGCACACATGGTCAGCAACCTGTTGACCGTGCTGTGCTCGGACCGCGGCACCCAGCCGATCGTCAATGCCGGTTCGCTGTACTGAACAACGTAGTGAGGTAACGCAGTGAATGTTTTCGCCCCCCTGATCATCGCAGCCACCGGCGTTCCGGCCCTGTGCTTCGCCGTGTGGAGCGGACGCCCCGGCACCGCCCATGCACGCGGGCTGGGCCTGCGCTGGGCCTTGATCGCGCTGTGCATGTTCGTGGCGGCCACCGGCGTCTATCTGGCCGGTGACAACCGCAACATCGCCTACGGCGTGATCATCGCGCTGGTGGTGGCGGTCAATGCGCTGGGCATTTCGCTGGTGCTGCATCTACGTCGCGGCAACAACGGAGCACCCCGCCGGTGAGCGAGAAGAAGGCCTATCCGCTGCGCATCAACGCTGATGTTCTGGCTGCGACCCAGCGCTGGGCCGACGACGAGCTGCGCAGCCTCAACGCGCAGATCGAGTATGTGATCCGCGACGCCCTGCGCAAGGCCGGGCGTCTCCCCAAACCTGAGCAAGAACCCAAGGAAGAGCCATGAGCACGCAGTGGAAATATCTGGTCGTGGAACTGAAGACCACCCTGATGGGCAGCTTCAAGACCGAAGCGCTGCAGGAGGAACTGGACAAGCAAGGCCGGCTTGGCTGGGAGCTGGTGAATGTGGTCCATGCCACACCGACCGTCTCCTCCCCGACCCTGATCTTCAAGAAGGCGCAATGATGAAAGCATTGAGCGGATGGATCACAGCAGCGCTTCTTTCCCTCGCCAGCAGTGCACACGCTGCCGACCCGGCCGCCTTGGCCACCCAGTTGCTTGACCGGCTTGATGCTGGCCAATACGCCGCTGCCGAAGCGGATTTTTCGCCGCAGATGAAAGCAGCGGTACCTGCTGAAAAGCTCAAGGCGGTGTGGGAGTCCCTGCCAGCGCAGATGGGCGCAGCCGGTCCTCGCGGCGCTGCCGTAACCAGCGAAGCCGACGGCTTCCGCATCGTCGTCGTTCCTTTGCACTATGCAAATGGCGGGCTGCAGGCACGCATCGTGCTTGATCAGGACGACAAGGTGGCAGGCTTCCTGGTGCAGCCTGCAGCGGCTGCGCCGGCACCACCGCCTGCAGCGGATGCCAGCGTCATCGAGCAGGACTTCAGCGTACCGGCCAGTGGTAGCGCCAGCACGCCACTGCCGGGCACGCTGACCCTGCCGAAGGGCAAGGGCCCCTTCCCCGCCATCGTGCTGGTGCACGGCTCCGGTCCGCAGGACCGCGATGAAACCATCGGCCCCAACCGCCCGTTCCTGGACATCGCGCGTGGACTCGCCGCGCAGGGCATTGCCGTGCTGCGTTACGAAAAGCGCAGTCATGCACGTCCGCAGGATTTCAAAGGCAGCTTCAGCGTTGATGACGAAACCACCAACGATGCGGTCGCGGCGGTAAGCGCGCTGGCGGGCAACGCCAACATCGATCCTCGCCACGTGTATCTGCTGGGCCACAGCCAGGGGGGATTGCTGGCCGGGCGCATCGCCAAGGCCGCCAATGGCAAGCTGGCAGGACTGGTACTGCTGGCTGCACCCGCGCGCCCCATCCTCGACCTGCTGGCCGAGCAGAACCGCTACATGCTTGGCCTGGACGGCACGATCAGCGCCGAGGACCAAGCCCAGCTCACCGCACTGGACGCAGCAATAGCGAACGTGCGCGGCAATCCGGAGGCGCGGTTGATGGATGTCCCCGGTCGGTTCTGGCAGCAACTGGAAGCTGTCGACCCCATCGTCGACGCACGCGACAGCACGCTGCCAGTGTTGGTGCTGCAGGGTGGCCGCGACTTCCAGGTGATCGACACCGACTGGCAGCTGTGGAACAAGGGCCTGCAGGGGGAGCGCTACCGCTTCCGGCACTACCCGGCGCTCAACCACCTCGGCATCGCCGGTGAAGGCAAGGGCTCACTGGAAGAATACGCGCGCCCGGGCCACGTCGATCCAGCACTGATCAACGACGTCGCACTATGGATCAAGGCACAGCGATGAGCGGCCGCAACACCACGCCAACCGAGACAACGGCATTCAACGTCGCCACGCCAACCAGCTCAATCCTGCTCTGGTTGTGGACGCCCATGCTGCTGGTGCTCAGCATCGATCCGCTGACCAGGGTGTTCGCCGGCAAGCCACCGTTCCAGGCGACGTTCGCCTCCTGGGGCGGCTGGTTGATACTGTCCGTGGTTGGCGCAGCGCTGACCGTGGCCTACCAGCGACGCGAACTGCGCGTTGAACCGAAGCAATTGACCATCGCCGCCACCTTGTACACCCGGCGCGTGGCGCTGAGTTCGATGCGCCTGGAACGCGCGCGCATCGTCAATTTCGCAGAGAACCCTGATTTCAAGCCGGGCGGGAAATCCAATGGCTTCCAGTTCCCCGGCTTCCGCGCGGGCCACTTCCACATGAAGGGTGGCGGCAAGGCCTTCTGCCTGATCACCGACAACAGCCGCGTACTGGTGATCCCGCTGCGCGACGGCAACAGCGTGCTGGTCAGCCCCGAACAGCCGCGCGCCCTGCTGGATGAACTCAGGCGGCTGGCCGACGGCGGCGCACCGGCCTAAGCTGCGTACATGCGCAACGCTCCCCATATCCTGCTGAACACACCCGACATCGAGATCTGGCCGGGCGGCCTGTTGCGCGCGCGCAGCAATGACGATGCACGCGTACTGGCGCGGGCAACGCATGTACTGCGACGCAAACGCGATGGGCGTTACCTGGCGGCGCAGCTGCGCGGCGGCCTGATGCCCCTGGTAACACGGCTGGCGGACGAACCCGGCATCGACTTTGCGTTGACCGCATTGGAAGCCTTGCGATCTCAGCCATCCCGTATCCCGCCCCCGAGCGGCAGCCTGCCCTTGCATCAACTGCAACTGCATCTGCAGCAACTGGATCTGGATGCCGACGCCTACGCCGCCCGGACCGGTTTGCCGCTGGTCGCCGAACCCGTGCATCTGCACCTGGCGGGCTTTGATCGCTACCGCAGGCCACTCTGGCTCACCCGTGGTGCGGCGCGCGGCTGGCAGCGCATGCAGCAGGCAGCGGCTGGTGACGGCGTCGCGCTGGATGCGATTTCCGGCTACCGCAGCCATGACTATCAGCTCGGTATTTTCGAACGCAAGCTGGCGCGCGGGCTGAGCGTTGACGAGATCCTCACCGTCAACGCCGCACCCGGCTACAGCGAACACCACGGCGGTGACGCACTGGACATCAGTACGCCGGGCGAGCCTCCCGCCGAGGAATCCTTCGAGCACACCGCAGGCTTCGCCTGGCTGCAGCGGCACGCCGCAGGTTTCGGCTTCCACATGAGCTACCCGCGCGACAACCCGCACGGCATCATCTACGAGCCCTGGCACTGGTGTTATCGCCGCAATGAAAACGCCACCGCCCGAGGGTGAACGTCGGCGGCTGGTGCAGGCAGCGCTTGGCGCAGGCCTGCTGGCCCAGCTGCCCGCATGCAAATCCCGATCCAGCCAGACATTGGCCAGCGATGTCGCGCAGCTGGACCGCACCGCCGTTGCCGGCGTGGTGCGCCCTGCCAGCAGCGCCGGCGTAGTTGCGGCCCTGCAACGTTGGCCGGGCACGGTCTGCGTCGCTGGCGGCCGCTACAGCATGGGCGGACAGACCCGGGCCGAACATGCGCTGCAGCTGGACATGCAGCGCATGGATCGCCTGCTGTGGCTGGACCCGGAAACACCCAGCGTGCGCGTGCAGGCTGGCATGCGCTGGCGGCAACTGCAGGAGCATCTGGATCCGCGTGACCTCGCCGTCAAGGTGATGCAGAGCTACAGCAACTTCAGCATCGGCGGCTCGGTATCGGTCAATTGCCACGGCCGCTATGTCGGCAGCGGCGCACTGGCAGGCAGCGTGCGCGCCCTGCAGCTGGTCACCGCCGATGGTCGCGTGCTGGAGTTGTCCCGCCAGCAGCAGCCGGCATTGTTCGCCGCGGTGATTGGCGGCTACGGCGGCCTGGGCGTGATCACCGAAGTCGAGCTGGACCTCGCGCGCAACGAGAGAATGGCACGCAGCGTCGAACAGCTTGCCCTCGTCGATTACCCGGACTGGTTCAACGCCCATGTACTGGGCAGGCCCGGGGTAGTGCTGCACAACGCCGACCTGCTGCCACCGGACTTCAATGCCCCGCTGGCGATCAGCTGGAGCCGCAGCAGCGCCGCACTGACCGACGCAAGACGGCTGATGCCCATCCGTGCCAGCCACGCCAAGGACCAGAACCTGATCTGGGCCGCCTCCGAACTGCCCGGCGGCGACCAGCTGCGCGATCTCTACCAGACACGCAGCCTGCTCACTGAACCACGCGTGGTGATGCGCAACCTGGAAGCCAGCCTGGATGCGGCATCGCTGGAACCGCGCACACGTCGCATGTCGTCCTACCTGCTGCAGGAATACTTCATCCCGGTTGCCGGATTCGCGTCCTTCGCCCGCACCATGGCCGGCATCCTGCGCAGGCACGACGTCAATGCACTGAACATCTCCATCCGCCACGCGCCTGCCGACAACACCTCGTTGATGCGCTGGGCGAGCGAGGAAGTGTTCTGCTTCGTGCTGTACCACAAGCAACGCAGCTGGAACGCCGCCGAACAGTACAGCAGCGGCTGGACCCGGCGCCTGATCGACGCCGCGCTCGAACATGGTGGTCGCTACTACCTGCCCTACCGCCTGCACGCCAGCCAGGCGCAGTTCCAGCGCGCCTACCCGCAGGCGGTGCAGTTTGCCGCCATCAAGCAGCAGCTGGATCCTGGCAATCGCTTTCGCAACCTGCTGTGGGAGCGCTACCTGCCTCTGTAAGCAGGCGCGAAGCCAACCTCGCCCCTGTGCACGCCACTACCCTGCTGCCAACAGTGACTGGCTTCGCGGCTTACGCCGCTCGCACCGTTCTTGTGGGAGCGGCGTAAGCCGCGAGGCTGGCGACAATCCAGCGGTCGCAACAACGCACTCCAAGCACGCATCAAACTGCAGCCCGGTGGGTTCAATCAGGCAGCCAGCAATTCGCTGCTGATGCTCTACTGGCTTCGCGGCTAACGCCGCTCCTGCAAAGGAGCACGCTCCACAACGCTGCCACTCAGTCCTGCGAGCGATTGGTCTTTTGTCTGGGTTCTACGCTGAAGTCGGCGATGCGCCATAGATACAGGCTGGCCCAGGTGCGGTACGGGCCCCAGCGTTCGCCGCGCTCGGCCAGCGCCTTGGGCGTCAGCATTGCCTCGCTGCCATCCACGCGCTGTGCGCCCTTGCGGATACCCAGGTCGTCGATCGGCAGGATGTCGGGGCGACCGAGGCGGAACATCAGCATCATCTCCACCGTCCAGCGGCCGATGCCGCGCACTGCCACCAGGGCGTCGACGATGGCCTGGTGATCCATCACCGACATCTGCCGCAGGCCCGGCAATTCACCGGCGCGCTCACGCCGGGCAAGATCACGCAGCGCCAAGGCCTTGTTGCCGGATACGCCACACGCCCGCAGCCCGGGGTCATCAATCAGATCAAGGCTTGCGGCGTGCAGGCGCTTGCCGCCAATCGCCGTCTCCACCCGCCCGACTATCGTCGAGGCGGCCTTGCCACTGAGCTGCTGGAACAGGATTGCCCGCGCCAACGCATCTACCGGGTCGAACGAACGCGCCCATCCCGGTGGCGCCGGCAACGGCCCGATGCGGCGCATCCAGCCGGCCAGGCGCTTGTCCACCCGCTGCAGGTGCGCCTGCGCCTCATCGATGTCGAAGCCGCGTCGATAGCGGGGCATGGCTCAACGGCGCAAGGCACTGAGTGCCAGCAGCACCCAACCGCCCATCAGGGTGATGCCACCAGCCGGTGCCAGCGTCGTCGGCCAGTGCATCAGCACATTGCCGACCAGGCTGCCGGAGAACAACAACGTTCCCAGCAGCAACACATACAACGCACCGCGACCCAACTGGTTCACCGAGGACGCACCCAATCCCACCAGCACCACACCGTGGCCGAATGCGTACAAGGCCGCGGTGTTCAGGTGCGACTGCGCCAGCGCCTCACTCACCCCATGCGAGGCGTAAGCCGACAGGCCGACCGCCGCCGCCGCCAGCAGGCCGCCGCAGAAAGCCAGAAACGAGGGTTTACGCGCACGCCGTTCCACTCCCAACATCTCGTTCTCCAATCAATCCTGCAAACACCATCCATAAAAAAACGCGCCGCTGGAAGCGACGCGTTTTCTCGATCAGATCATCGACAACAACCCGATGATTACTTGACGGCCCAGTACAGGTCGTAGGAACCATCGACGGTGAAGGCCTTGGCCACGCCACCCTTCCACGACTCATACGGACGATCAACAACTTCGTTGCCGGTGGTGGTAGCCCATGCACGCAGGCCGTTACGGGCCAGGTCCAGGCCAGCCATGTGGCCGGTGTAGGAAGCAAATGCCGAACGGTGGGCCGGAGCATGCACGTAGGTCACCGGGTTGCCCGCGGGGATCTTGACACTCAGCTCGGCGGCATCACCCGCAGCAACCGGTGCCGCAGCAGCGGCCGGAGCGGCAGCTTCGCCGTCCTTCTTGTCGGCAGCCGGAGCAGCAGCGCTGCCCTTGCGAACCGGCAGAGCCACGTCGAAGGCGTACTTTTCAGCACCGAAATCGGTGGTGACGATACGGACCGGACCAGCAGCAACCAGACCATTGGCATCCATCGCGCGCTTGATCCATTCCATGTTGTCGTCGATCGACTTCTGGATGGCATCGTTGTTGCGGTCGATGTTACCGGCGTTGACCACCAGCAGGTTTTCAGCCGGCACCTGGACAACCTTCAGGTCGTTCAACGGCGCTTCGGCAGCGGCGTAGTCAACGTTCGGCACCGAGGCCAGCATGTTGGCCATGCGCGACAGACCCAGCTTCAGGTCGTCACCGATGTGGCGGCTGACGTACAGGCCAGCGTAACGACCAAACAGGTCGAAACCGTACTTGACGCTGTAGTCCTGGGTGATCTTGACGTTGCGATCGTTCTTGCCGGTCGGCTCGAGCGTGAACGAGGTCACCTTGTCGGTACCGCGGGTCGGGTCTTCGATGGCAATCACGACGCGCTTGTTCTTTTCGCTATCGGTGATTTCCCAGCTGCCCTGGCCCAGGCCCGTGGAGGAATAGTCCATGCGGGCGCCCTTGCCGGCGTCCGGGCCGCTGAACTTCAGCTCCACGGCCTTGTCGCGCAGCACAAGCGGATTCCAATCCTTGAAGCGGCGCAGGCTGTTGACCGTGTCATACACGATCGTCATCTTGCGGTTGGTTTCGATGCTTTCGGTAATGTGGCGCTCGCCCGGCAGACACACGCCAATGAGGACAAACAGGCCAGCCACGATCCCCAAAGCGATCAGGAACTCGATAATACGGGTCATTCAGGAGTCTCCGGGGCCGATCCCACGGCCGGGTTGATTTGAAGGGAAGCCCCCATCCTAGCAGGCTTTCCGCAGGTTGTTCAGCACATTTGGCGCACCGGTTTCCATTACCAGAATGCGCTATCTCACAGATAGGCCGCAGGGTAGCGTCTAAACCACCAACCCAGCGTGCCTTCAGCCGATAGCTCGGACTGTATTTCGTCCGCAGCGGCGGTATTTTCCACCGTCTTGGGTGTCTAACACCAGTACCGCAACCAACTTTTCACAAACCCCCACCGCGCCATCCACAGCGCCGCATGCCGCATTCATCCAGGCCCAGGCAGCACCGGCTGGCCGCCGCTCACACCAACTGCAGTTCAAAGGCCTTGAGCACGGCACGGGTACGGTCGCGCACGCCCAGCTTGGACAGAATGTTGGAAACGTGATTCTTGATGGTGCCCTCGGCCACGCCCAGGGAGTTGGCGATCTCCTTGTTGGAGAAGCCGCTGGCCATCAGCCGCAGGATCTCGGTCTCGCGGTCGGTCAACGGGTCCGGCCGGTCCAGGCTGACGAACTCATTGCGCATGTGTTCCAGCCCCGACAACAGGCGCTGGGTCACCGCCGGCTGCACCAGCGAGCCACCGTTGGCAACGGTGCGGATGGCGCCCACCAGCTGTTCCAGGGTCACATCCTTGAGCAGATAGCCCTTGGCGCCAGCCTTGAGCCCAGCCAGCACCAGTTGGTCATCGTCAAAGGTGGTCAGGATGATCGAGGGCGGCAGCGTCCCGGCGCGGCTGAGCGTCTGCAGCGCTTCCAGCCCGGACATCACCGGCATGCGCATGTCCATCAGCACCACATCCGGCTGCACCTGCGGAATCATCTCCACCGCCTGACGGCCGTCGATGGCCTCGGCCACCACTTCAATACCGTCATCCAGCGCCAGCAGCGAACGGATGCCCTGCCGGACCAGGGTTTGGTCGTCGACCAGACAGACACGGATCATCAATTCACTCCTTGCGGCCCCGAGGCCAACATCATATTGGTAACCAGTGGCAGGCTGGCGCGAAGACGGAAACCCTCACCGCTTCGTGCCGATACGTCCAGCACACCCCCATACTGCGCCAGCCGCTCGCGCATGCCGCGCAAGCCATTGCCCGGCATAATTTCCTCGAAATCACCACCGATGCCGTCATCATGCGCGCTGATGACCACCTGCGCGGCATCCCGCTCCACGTTGATCCACAGATTGTGGGCGCCGGCATGGCGCACCGCATTGGTGATGATTTCCTGCGTACAGCGCAGCAGCACATGGGCGCGCTCGGGATCTTCAACGCTGAACGGGTCATCGATCTGCAGATGGATATCCAGCGACGGTACCCGCTCGGTCAGCGGCCGCAGGGCGGCTGCCAGGTCGATCGCCCCGCTCTCGCGCAGCTGGCTGACCGCCTCGCGCACGTCGGTCAGCAGCAGCTTGGCCAGGGTATGCGCCTGGCGGACGTGTTCCTGCGCCTGCCCCTCGGTGATATGCCCGGCCACTTCCAGGTTCAGGCTCAGCGCGGTCAGGTGGTGGCCGAGCAGGTCATGCAGCTCACGGGAAATACGCGTGCGTTCGTTGACCCGGGCGCTTTCGGCCAACAGCAGCCGCGTGGCCCGCAGCTCGGCGTTCAAGCGCCGCTGCTCCTCCCGCGCCTGGGTCTGCTGCCGGGCCACCAGGCTGGTGACAAAGATGAACATCGAGAAGCCACCGTATAGCAGCGACTGCAGCAGCGCCTCGAACAGCGGCAGGCCCAGGATCAGGTTGTAGACCGGAAGCACCGCCAGCTGGCTCAGCACCAGCCAGATGACGCCGACCCAGCGGCTCAGCAGCCACGGGATCACCCCGGCCGCGACCATCATCAGGATGCTGCCCAGGCCAGTGGCGGACAGATAGCTCACCACCAGCGCCGAAACCGTCAGCAGCAGCAACGCCAACCGGTCGTACCAGCTGGTGTGGCCGGCAGCATTGAGCCCCCGGGTCAGCCAGAAGTAGCAACCGCCGAAGGTCAGGTAGGCTACGAACAGCCAGATCGCCTCCCCGGCGGCCGGCTGCAGCACCCCCTCCTCAGGCGCGTACTGGGTATAGATCAGGGGTAGGCTGACCAGGGCCCAGGTAAACAGGCCGGCCAGGCGGAGGACTCGGGTATGGCTGAGGTATCCCAACATGCCTGCATGGTAAGGACCCGGCCGCCCCAACGCCCTCCCTCGGAAGTCATGCATGGCGACCTTCGCTGATGGCTCGCCCGGCTCGGGCCACCCATGCGATAATCGCGCCACAGCCCTTTGGGCCGACCGCGATACCCCACGGAGTCACAATGTCGATTGTTATCCGCGACGTGCGCGAGCACGAGCTCGATTCCGTCCTGGCACTGAACAACAACGCTGGTCTTGCGATTCTTCCGCTGGATGCAGCCAAGGTCCGCCGTTTCTACGAAACAGCCGAATACTTCCGGGTTGCCGAACGCGACGGCAACATGGCCGGTTTCCTGGTCGGCTACGGCAGCAACAGTGCCCATGACAGCTGTAACTTCGCCTGGTTCCAGCAGCGTTACCCCAGCTTCTTCTATATCGACCGCATCGTGGTGGCCAGTCGCCGCCGTGGCGGCGGTGTCGGCCGCGCGTTCTATGCCGATGCCCAGAGCTATGCTGAGCTGCGCTACCCACAGATGGCCTGCGAGGTCTTCCTTGACCACGGCGCCGATGCCGCCCTGCTGTTCCATGGCAGCTTCGGTTTCCGCGAGGTCGGCCAGAACACCATGCCCTCGGTCGATGTGCGGGCCAGTATGCTGCTCAAGGATCTGTGCAGCTACGAGTGGGTAAAAGAGACCTATGGCGACAACCTGCCCGACGTTCCCTGGGTGGGCAACACACGCCGGCTGCTGCAACAGCGGCCGACCGGAACCTGAGATGGCAGTGAATTTGGATTACGAACAGGCTGGTGAACTGAAAATCGGGCAGGTCGGCATTGCCAACCTGCGCATCCGCACCCTCGACGTGGAGCGCCTGGCCCAGGAAATGCGCGAACGAGTGGCGCGTGCGCCCAAGCTGTTCGGTCGCGCGGCGGTGATCCTGGATTTTGGTGGTTTGAGCCAACTCCCGGACCTGACCACCGCACAGCAGCTGGTCAACGGCCTGCGCGACGCCGGCGTCCTGCCGGTGGCACTGGCCTACGGCACCAGCGAAACAGAAACCCTGTCGCAGCAGCTGGGCCTGCCGGTACTGGCCAAGTTCCGCGCCCAGTACGAACCACTCGAAGCCGAACCCGCAGCCGCACCGGCACCTGCCCCCAAGCAGAGTAAACGCACAGCAGCCGCAGCACCGGCACCTGCCGCACCGGCTGCCGCTGGCGCCGCCGCACCGCAGCCCGGCAAGATGCAGCTGGGCACGGTGCGATCGGGCCAGCAGCTATACGCCGAGAACTGCGACCTGACCGTACTCTCAACGGTGGGCGCCGGCGCCGAGGTCATCGCCGACGGCAGCATCCATATCTACGGTACGCTGCGTGGCCGCGCATTGGCCGGTGCCCAGGGCAACACCAGCGCACGCATTTTCTGTCGCGACTTCCACGCTGAACTGGTCGCGATTGCAGGACGGTATAAGGTACTGGACGATATTCCGGACAACCTGCGCGGCAAGGCCGTGCAGGTATGGCTGGAACAGGACCAGATCATGATTGCTGCGCTGGATTGACGCAGCTCACAACGACATTCAGGAGAGATCCTTTGGCTGAAATCATCGTAGTCACCTCCGGCAAGGGCGGCGTCGGCAAGACCACCTCCAGCGCCAGCATCGCCTGCGGCATCGCGCGGCGCGGCAAGAAAGTTGCCGTCATCGACTTCGACGTCGGCCTGCGCAACCTTGACCTGATCATGGGCTGCGAGCGCCGCGTGGTGTACGACTTCGTCAACGTCGTGCACGGTGAGGCCACGCTGAAGCAGGCCCTGATCAAGGACAAGCGCTTCGACAACCTGTACGTGCTGGCTGCCTCGCAGACCCGCGACAAGGACGCGCTGAACAAGGAAGGCGTGGAGAAGGTCCTCAAGGACCTGGCTGCCGACGGCTTCGACTACATCATCTGCGACTCCCCGGCCGGCATCGAGAAGGGCGCGTTCCTGGCGATGTACTTCGCTGATCGCGCCGTCGTCGTGGTCAACCCGGAAGTGTCTTCGGTACGCGACTCGGACCGCATCATCGGCCTGCTCGACTCCAAGACCGCCAATGCCGAAGCCGGCAAGGCCGTGCCGGCCTACCTGCTGCTGACCCGCTACAGCCCCTCGCGCGTTGAAAGCGGCGAGATGCTGAGCATCACCGACGTGGAAGAAGTGCTGGGGCTCAAGGCCATCGGCGTCATCCCCGAATCCGGCGACGTGCTCAACGCCTCCAACAAGGGCGAGCCGGTCATCCTGGACGCCGAGTCGCCGGCCGGCCAGGCCTATGAGGACGCTGTCGGCCGCATCCTGGGTGAAGAGCGCCCGATGCGCTTCACCACCGTGGAGAAGAAGGGCTTCTTCAGCAAGTTGTTTGGAGGATAAGCATGGGACTGCTCGACTTCCTGAGACAGAAGAAGACCACCGCCGAAACCGCGAAGAACCGCCTGCAGATCATCATCGCGCAGGAACGCAGCACCCGCGGTGGCCCGGACTACCTGCCGCTGCTGCAGCGTGAGCTGCTGGAAGTGATCAAGAAGTACGTCAACATCGACGCCGACGCGGTCAAGGTGGACCTGGTCAAGGATGGCGCCAACGACGTGCTCGACATTTCCGTGGCCCTGCCCGACGACAAGTGATGACAGCCCGGCGGCCACGGCCGCCGGGACTCCAGTGCCCGTGAACCAACACCCTGCCAACGAACCAACCCAGCCAGTGCTGTGCGTTGGCGATATCCAGTGGACCGACGCTGCGGACCTGCTCGCGCGCCACGGCCTGCGCCTGAACCACGTCGCCGCCGGCGAGAAGATTCCCGGCAGTTATTGGGGCGAGCCCGAGGCCGGCATCATCGCCTGCGATGTCTATGTGCGCGACGACACGCCGGTGCATTCGATGCTGCACGAGTCCTGCCACCTGATCGTACTGCCACCCGAGCGGCGTGCGCAGGTGCACACCGACGCCACCGACTCGGTGCCCGAGGAAGACGCCACCTGCTACCTGCAGATCGTGTTGGCCGGGCAATTGCCCGGCGTAGGCAGCCTGCGGCTGATGGCCGACATGGACAGCTGGGGCTATACCTACCGGCTGGGCTCGACCCAGGCCTGGTTTGAGCAGGACGCCGACGATGCAAAGCGTTGGCTGATCGAGCGCGAGCTGATAACACCGTGAGCCTGTAGTGCCGAGCCATGCTCGGCAGAAGCCTTCCCCGGTAAAGCCCCAGCGCAGCATGGCTGCGCTCTACAGGTGAAGCGCTCCTAGCGCGGCCTGGAACTCCCCATGTCCAAGATGACCCGCGTGCCCCGCTCCGGCTGCGAATGGATCTCCAGCTTCCAGCCCAGGTGATCACACAAGCGCGCGATCAGGTCCAGGCCAATTCCAGCGCCTGGGTTGCGCTCGCCCTTGCTCATCCGCGCATACACCTGCGCCACTTCCTCCGGGCTCATGCCGTGGCCTGGGTCTTCGATGGTCAGCACAGCATCGGCGGAAACGCCGACACGCACCACGCCGCGATCACTGTTCTCGATGGCATTGCGCAGCAGATTGCCAACTGCCGCCTGCACCACTGCCAGCGGTGCAAGCAACTGGCAGGGTGCGGTTTCCACCAGCACAAGCTCCAGCTCCTTGCCCTTCGCCAGATAACGGTGGTCTTCGGCGATTTCCGGTAGCAGCTCATCCAGCGCCACCAGTTCACTCATCGCAGCCAGCTTGGCCGGATCGCGCGCGAGCACCAGCAGCAGCTGCATCAACTGCTCCATGCCCGTCGACGTATTGCGCACGCGCAGCAGCTGCTGACGCGCCCTTTCCGGCAAGCCCGGCTGCTCCAACGCCAACTCGGCAGCACCGGTGATCACCGCGATCGGCGTACGCAGCTCATGGCTGGCGGTGCTGATGAAGGCTCGTTCGCGCTCGACAAAATGCTCGTTGCGCTGCAGGTAATCATTCAAGGCACCGGCTATCACTTCCAGCTCGGTACTGCCGCGCTTGTCCACCAGCACCCGCTGCCCGCGCCGTTCGGGGCTCAGCTTGGCAATGTCCTGCGCCAGCACCGACAAGGGCCGTACCAGGCGGGTCATGCCAACCCAGGCCATCAGCAAGGTCACCAGCAACAACGCCACACCCGCCAGCAGCGCCCAGCGCGTGATGAAGTGCTCCAGCTCGCCGAAATCAGAGATATCCAGCGCCAACACCACTCGGCCATAGTCGCTGGTTTCGCGCACCATCACCGCAGTCTGCTTGCCGTCCAACAGTGGGCCGTCATGCAGCCCCGGGTGTAGCTGGGCGAGGCTCTGAGGGATTCCGCCCGGCTCAACCGCCGAGTAGAACCGCAGCGTGTCCGAGTCCTGCCAGTGGTATGCCGGATCGGTGCGCATCTGGCCGATGATGCTGTCCAGTTCGGTGTTCAGCAGCGAGCGCCACACCGCGTGCTCGGCGTGTTCGTGCACATAGTTGGCGGCACTGAACACCGCCAGTGTCACCAGCGCGACATAGATCGCCAACCAGCC
>QFOV01000354.1 GCA_003248565.1 Stenotrophomonas sp. | reverse complement strand
GGATCGCTGGCCATGGTCGGCACGCTGCCGCTCTGCCGCACTTCGTCGGACTTGCGGTCCAGGCGGCTGGTGAAGGCGACGTTTTCACCCAGGTATTCGTACTTCCACATCCACTGATAGCCGGTGATCTTCACCGTCATCTCGGAATCGCGGGTGTCGTACATGGCGATCAGCTTGGCCGTGGCCGGCCAGGCCATCACCACCAGGATGATGATGGGGATGACGGTCCAGATGATTTCCGCCTTGGTGTTGTGGCTGAATTGCTTGGCCACCGCGCCCTTGGACCTGCGGAACTTGAACATGGCGTAGGCCATCGCGCCGAACACCAGCACGCCGATGACGGTACATACCCACAACGCCACCATATGTGCGTCCCACGCCATACGCGAGGTATGGGTGACGCCCTTGCCCATATTGAGCTGCCATTCCTTGGGATCGGCGGTCTGCGCCCATGCTGCCTGCGCCGACAGCATCATCGCTGCCGCTGCCAAACCGTGTTTCAACTTCGCGCCCCACACGCTGCTTTGCTTCATTGCCTAGACCCTTGACGTCATCGGTTGCTGCCATTGCTGGCCGCGAGCAAGCCTTCAAGTGTCACCGCAAGTTCCCGACGTTCCACGGGCGCGAGGAAACTCCCCACTTCCACCCACTTGCCGCTGGAAACCAGCAGGACCCGTTCCTTCCCGGTCACCACCCGCACCCAGTACGGGTGTGCGTGGAATACCGGCGAAACTCCGGCCGCGGGAATCACTTCCACGCAGTCCGGTCCTACCCGGATCTCTTCCCGGCGATTGCTGCTGCGCCAACATGCGCGAAGTGCAGCCGCCACCAGAAAGCCATGCAACAACGCGAAGACAGGGGCCAGGCGGTTGCCGGACAGCCAAGCCAGGCCGGCCGCGAACACCATCAATCCTGCCAACGCTGCAAACAACTGGACGAACTGCCGAGCACTGAGTGCCCGTGGGGGGTGCAGTAGCAGCTGCGTCCCTGAGCCATCGGAATCTTGCCGAAGCACCTGGATCATCACAGCCGCGTCCATTCCGCGGAAATCGGGTTCGATGGTAGCCCTGCCCGCACACGCCCGGCAAGCTTCCATTCATCATCGTCATCAATGCTGCAGTGCACATCAAAACTGTGCCCATATCGTCCAAGCACGTCGATTTAGATGCCGGAATCGGCACAATCCAAATCGCCACGCTGAATATTGCAAAAGCGCCCACAGGCCAGTGCTTTCACCCTGCAAACAGACGCCCGCAGGGGACTAGGAAATCCGCCGCCGAAGATTAAAATGGCCGAATCCAACTGTGGCCGAGCGCATGAACGCAACACCTTCTCCTGATGTCGCCTCCCCTACGTCACCGGCCCCGCCGCTGCTGACGCCCGAGCTGCCGCCGGCGCCATCCGCGCTGCGCCAGGCCATCACCGATGCATGGCTCAAGGACGAAGCCAGCCACGTCCGCGAACTGCTGGAACAGGCGCGCCTGCCGGCCGCCGAACAGGCACAGGTACAGGCCACCGCCGCCGACCTGGTGCGCCGCGTGCGTGCCCGTTCCAAGAACCAGGGCGCGATTGAAGCCTTCATGCGCCAGTACGACCTCGGCAGCGAGGAAGGCGTGCTGCTGATGTGCGTGGCCGAAGCCCTGCTGCGCATTCCGGACCAGGAAACCGCCGACAAGCTGATCCGCGACAAGCTGGGCGAAGCCGACTGGAAGCGTCACATGGGCCAGTCCGATTCGGTGCTGGTCAATGCCTCGACCTGGGGCCTGATGCTCACCGGTCACCTGGTTGACCTGGCCGATGCCACCAAGCGCGACGTGCATGGCGCGTTCAAGCGCCTGATCGGCCGCGTTGGCGAGCCGGTGATCCGCCTGGCCGTGCGTCAGGCAATGAAGATCATGGGCCACCAGTTCGTCATGGGCCGCACCATCGACGAAGCACTGTCGCGCTCGCACAAGGGCGACAACAGCAACTACCGCTACTCCTTCGACATGCTCGGCGAAGGCGCGCTGACCATGAAGGACGCGCTGCGCTACCTGGAAGATTATCGTCGCGCCATCCACGCCATCGGCGGCGACAACATCGCCCGCGGCGGCAAGGCCGATGGCGACGTGACCAAGTCGCACGGCATCTCGATCAAGCTGTCGGCGCTGTACCCGCGCTACGAACACGCCAAGCGCGAGCGCGTATTGAAGGATCTGGTGCCGGGCGTGCTGGAACTGGCGCAGCTGGCCAAGTCCTATGGCATCGGCTGCACCGTCGACGCCGAGGAAAGCGACCGCCTGGAACTGTCGCTGGACATCATCGAGCGCGTGGTCAGCGATCCGTCGCTGAAGGGCTGGGCGGGCTTCGGCATCGTCGTGCAGTCCTACCAGAAGCGCACGCCGTACACGATCGATTATCTCGCCGACCTGGCCCGCCGCATCGGCCACAAGCTGCAGGTGCGCCTGGTCAAGGGCGCGTACTGGGATGCGGAGATCAAGCGCGCGCAGATCGAAGGCCTGCCCGGCTACCCGGTGTTCACCCGCAAGCAGAACACCGATGTGTCCTACATCGCCTGCGCCAAGCGCCTGTTCGGCCATGCCGATGCGATCTACCCGATGTTCGCCACCCACAACGCGGCCACCATCGCAACGATCAAGCAGATCGCCAAGGGCGGCGTGTACGAACACCAGAAGCTGCACGGCATGGGCGATGACCTGTATGCCGAGGTGATTCCGGCTGACCGCCTGAACGTGCCCTGCCGCGTGTATGCACCGGTGGGCTCGCACGAAGACCTGCTGCCCTACCCGACGACCTGATCCGCGATCCGGTCGAAGCCGTCTCTTCGTTCGCCTCCATCCCGCACCCCAAGATCCCGCTGCCGGTTGATTTGCTGCGCAGCCAGAACCACGACAGGACCAACTCCATGGGCATCAACCTCGCCAACGACAACGAACTGCGCGCCCTGGCCGAGCAGCTCAACGCCGCCATCAAGCCATGGCAGGCGACCCCGCTGGTGCAGGGCGTGGCCCCGGGCACGCCGTCGCAGCCGGTGGTCAACCCGGCCGACAACCGCCAGGTTGTCGGTCACTGGCAGGCTGCCGATGCCGCCACCGTGCAGAAGGCGCTGGCCAATGCCGTGGCCGCACAGCCGGCCTGGAACCGCACCCCGGCCGCCAGCCGCGCCGCCATCCTCGAGCACGCCGCCGATCAGCTTGAAGCGCGCATCGCCGAGTTCATGGCGCTGTGCGTGAAGGAAGCCGGCAAGAGCCTGCCCGACGGCGTCGCCGAAGTGCGCGAAGCGGTGGACTTCCTGCGTTACTACGCCAAGCAGGCACGCGAGCAGTTCGGCACCGCCGAGAAGCTGCCCAGCCCGACCGGCGAAAGCAACGAGCTGCAGCTGCACGGCCGTGGCGTCTTCGTCTGCATCAGCCCGTGGAACTTCCCGCTGGCGATCTTCCTCGGCCAGGTGGCCGCCGCCCTGGCCGCCGGCAACAGCGTCATCGCAAAGCCGGCCGAGCAGACCAACCTGATCGGCTACTACGCCGTGAAGCTGCTGCTGGACGCCGGCGTGCCGGAAGGCGTGCTGCAGTTCCTGCCGGGCGATGGCGCCACCGTCGGTGCCGCACTGACCGCCGACCCGCGCGTGGCAGGCGTGGCCTTCACCGGCTCCACCGAGACCGCCCGCGCCATCAACCGCGCGATGGCTGCTCGCGATGCCGCCATCGGCGTACTGATCGCCGAGACCGGCGGCCAGAACGCCTTCATCGCCGACTCCTCGGCGCTGCCGGAACAGCTGGTCAAGGACGCCATCGGTTCGGCCTTCACCTCCGCCGGCCAGCGCTGCTCGGCAGCGCGCGTGCTGTTCGTGCAGGACGACATCGCCGACAAGGTGATGGGCATGCTGTCCGGCGCGATGGCCGAACTGAAG
>QFOV01000013.1 GCA_003248565.1 Stenotrophomonas sp. | reverse complement strand
GGCGGCTCGCTGCTGCTCTATGCACTACGTGCACCCGGCATGGGTGGCAACAGCAACGACCCGCGCCGCGCGTTCGCGCTCAACTCGCGCGAAAGCCTGCTGCTGGCCAACAACCTCCTGCTCAGCTGCGCCTGCGCGATGGTCCTGCTCGGCACCTTGTATCCGTTGTTGGCGGATGCGCTGGATCTGGGCAAGGTCTCGGTGGGACCACCGTACTTCGGCACCCTGTTCGTGCTGTTGATGGCACCGATGATCGTGCTGCTGCCATTCGGCCCGCTCAGCCGCTGGCAACGCGAGCAAGGCCTTCGCACCCTTGCGCTGCTCGCACCGTGGGCGGGATTGGCAGTCGTGCTGGGCATCATCGGCTGGTGGATGGCCCCGCATGGCAAGTTCAAGACTGCAATGGGCATTGCCAGCGCGGCCTGGGTCGCTGGCGGCACCGGCTATTACCTGTGGATGCGTCTGCGCAAAAGTGGCCGGCCCAATGCCGAAACCTGGGGCATGCTGATCGCCCACTTCGGTGTGGCCGTGTTCCTGGTCGGCGCCTTGCTGGTGGAGGCGCTGCATGTGCAGCATGAAGTCGCGCTGGCCCCCGGCAAATCCATCGATGCCGGCGGTTATACGCTGCTGTTCGAAGGTGTGGATGCCAGCGATGGACCGAACTATCACTCCGACCGCGGGCACCTGCAGGTATTGCGCGGCGATACGCTGATTACCCGCCTGCACCCGGAAAAGCGCATGTACGCCAGTGGCGGCCAGCCGATGACCGAGGCCGGCATACACCGCACGCTGGCTGGCGATATCTATGTCGCACTGGGAGAATCACTGGGCGACGGCTCCTGGGCCGTGCGTGTACAGATCAAACCCTTTGTCCGCTGGATCTGGCTGGGCGCGGCGCTGATGGCGCTGGGCGGTTTCATCACCGCCGTCGACCGCCGCTTCCGCAGGCTGCCTGAGAAATCGAAATGAATAATCCTGCACCCGAATCCAAAACCAAGCATCGCCTGCCGCCAGTCGCCATCGTGCTCGGCGCGCTGTTCTTCCTCGGCCTGATGGGCTTGATGCTGTACGGCGTCAGCCGCTCCGGCAAGCCCGACCGCGACAGCCTGCCCTCGGCGCTGATCAACAAACCGGCGCCTGCGTTTTCCTTGCCCGTGCTGCACGACCCCAGCGTGCATGTCACCGACAAGCAGCTGCGCGGCGCGCCCTATCTGCTCAACGTCTGGGGCAGCTGGTGCCCGACCTGCCGCGATGAACACCCCATTCTCACCCGCTTCGCCGAAACCAAGCGCGTGCGCGTGATCGGCTACAACTGGAAGGACGAGCCCAGCGAAGCACTGCGCTGGCTGGAGCAGTTGGGCAACCCCTACATGGTGGTGCTGGCCGACCAGGAAGGCCGCGCCGCGCTGGACTGGGGCATTGCCGCTGCACCGGAAACCTTCCTGGTCGACGGCAGCGGCATCGTGCGTTGGAAGTACAGCGGCGCCATCACCCAGCAGGTAATGGATGAGCAGCTGATTCCGGCACTGGAAAAAGTCGAAGCAGCTGCCGGTGGCAAACACGGTGCGCCTGACCTCGGGGCCGCCCGATGAAAGCCTGGGCTGTGGTCCTGTTATGGCTGTGCCTGGCGTTCGCCGCCAGCGCGCAGCCAGCCGGCGACCCCAGCCCACTGCAATACCGCGACCGCGCCGAGGAAGTACGCTTCCACGCACTCACCGCCGAGCTGCGCTGCGTGCAATGCCAGAACCAATCGCTGGCCGATTCCAACGCGCAGATTGCCCACGACCTGCGCCGCGAAGTACTCAAGCTGATGCACGAAGGCCGCAGCGATGCCCAGATCAAGCAATTCCTGGTCGACCGTTACGGCGAGTTCGTGCTGTACCGCCCGCAACTGGAAGCCAGCACCGCCCTGCTCTGGTTCGGTCCCGGCCTGTTGTTGCTGGCCGGCGCCGTGCTGTTGATCGTGCATGTCCGGCGGCGTGGCCGCACCGTCCCTGCTGCCAGCAATGACGACGCCAGCCAGGAAGAACGCGAATGGTGAATACCGGGTTCATGGCAGGTGCTGCAGTGCTGGCGGTAGTGGCAACCGGCGTCACCTTGTGGCCACTGTGGCGCGCCGGCAAACGGCGGATCTGGGGCAGCCTGGTTGCGCTGGCGATGGTCGCCACGCTGGGCCTGTACCAATTGTTGGGAACCCCGGCGGCGATGCAGCCGCAACCTAAAGCCGCCGCAGCGCCGCAGACCATCGAAGAAGGCATCGCCCAGCTGCAGGACGCCTTGAAGCAGAACCCCGAGCGCGTTGACGGCTGGGTACTGCTGGCCCGCTCGCAGCTGGAGATCGGCAAGGTCGCCGATGCCGCCGCGGCCTACCAGCGCGCCGTACAGCTGGCGCCGGATGAACCAGGCCTGCTGCTCGAAGCCGCACAGACCCGCGCCCAGGCCGATCCCAAATTCCTGTTCGACGATACCGCCCAGCGGTGGCTTGCCCGCGCCAGCCAGATCGCACCGGACAACGAGCGGGTAATCTGGCTCACCGGCATCGTGCAGCGCCAGCAAGGCCAGAACGACGCGGCCGCGCGGACCTGGGAAAGCCTGCTACCAAGGCTGGAGCCTGCCGCCGCAAACGCGCTGCAGGCGCAGATCGACATCGCCCGTGGCAAGGCACCGACCACCGCGCAGACTGGCACAGCGGCAACAACAGCGGCTCCAGCAAGCGCTGCTGGTGGTGGCATCGCCATAACGGTAACCCTGGCCCCGGCCTTGGCCGAACGCGCCGCCTCCGGCAAGGAAACCGTGTTCGTCATCGCCCGCATCCCCTGCGGCCCGCCAATGCCGGTCGCCGTCGAGCGCCACCCTGCACAGGCAGCGCCGCTGACCGTCACCCTCGACGACGGCGACAGCCCGATGCCCACGCAGAAGCTGTCGGCGCTGCAGGAAGTGGAGGTATTCGCCCGGCTGTCCGCCAGTGGCAATGCGATGCGCGGCGAAGGCGACGTCGAGTCGGTACCGGTCAAGATCAAACTGCCAACTGACAAGCCCTTGGCGATCATGCTGGGTCAATAACCCGCTGCAAGCTGTTTTGTGGGAGCGGTGTAAGCCGCGAAGCGAACACATCCAGCAGATGGCAGCGCTGCGATGTGCTCAGGCAATGCCAGCTTCGCGGCTCACGCCACTCCCACAAAAGGCAGACGCCCGCTCGCGACATCAGTGTCATGCGGGATGGCAGGAATCAACATTGGAACATTGCTTCCCGAGCGCGCCCCCCGGTCGCAGCGCGCCAGCAATACCCAGATAACCACTGGTTATCATCCATGCGAAGATGCGGCCGGCATCCCAGTTAAAATTGGCAGATGACTGAATTCACCCCTGTCGGCAGCCGCTTCCATGCGCTGTCTTCCCCATTCCCGATGAAGCGCGGGGGCAGCCTTGTCGGCGCCCATGTCGCCTACGAAACCTGGGGCAAGCTGGCCGCCGATGCCAGCAACGCCATCCTGATCGTCACCGGCCTGTCGCCGGACGCACACGCCGCCAGCAATGCCGACAACCCCGCCAACGGCTGGTGGGAGCCGATGCTTGGTCCCGGCAAGCCAATTGATACCGACCGCTGGTTCGTCATCTGCGTGAACTCGCTGGGCAGCTGCAAGGGCTCTACCGGCCCGGCCTCGTTGGACCCCGCCACCGGCAAGACCTACCGGCTGTCCTTCCCCGAGTTGTCGATTGAAGACGTGGCCAACGCCGCCGCCGAAGTCGTGCGCGCACTTGGCATCACCCAGCTGGCCTGCCTGATCGGTAACTCGATGGGCGGCATGACCGCACTGGCGGTGTTGCTGCAACACCCGGGCATCGCCCGCAGCCACATCAACATCTCCGGCAGCGCCCGCGCCCTGCCGTTCTCGATCGCCATCCGTTCGCTGCAGCGCGAAGCAATCCGCCTCGATCCGGCATGGAACAACGGCGATTACGACGAAGTGCACTACCCCGAGTCGGGCATGCGCATGGCGCGAAAACTTGGCGTCATCACCTATCGCTCGGCGCTGGAATGGGATGGCCGCTTCGGCCGCGTGCGACTGGACTCGGACCAGACCGACGAAGACCCGTTCGGCCTGGAATTCCAGGTCGAGAGCTATCTGGAAGGCCACGCCCGCCGCTTCGTGCGCCACTTCGACCCGAACTGCTATCTCTACCTCGGTCGATCCATGGACTGGTTCGACCTGGCCGAATACGCCGATGGCAATGTACTGGCCGGGCTGGCGAAGATCCGCGTTGAGCGCGCACTTGCCATCGGCGCCAATACCGACATCCTGTTCCCGGTGGAACAGCAGCAGCAGATCGCCGACGGCCTGCGCGCAGGCGGCGCCGACGCGCAGTTCATCGGCATGGATTCACCACAGGGCCATGACGCCTTCCTGGTGGACTACGCCCGCTTCGGGCCGGCGGTGGCGCAGTTTCTGCAGGCACTGCCGACGAACGCATAGCCAGCACACCGACCTTGGATGCAGGCGGCCGCTGATGGTCGCCTGCGCTGACTGCAACGCACGCTTGAGCTTCCGACAACCGGGAGCCGAGCATGCAACGTTTCCTCCTGATTCTATTTTTCTTGCTGGCCAGTTCGCTCAACACGGCGCTCGCTGCCGCGCCACCCTTGATGCTGGCCAGCAGCTGGCAGGACGGGCCGGATGTTTCCCTCTATCTGGTCAGCGAGAAACTCGACGGCGTGCGCGCACGCTGGGATGGTCACGCGCTCTGGACCCGCGCCGGTCACCGCATCCCGACGCCGGCATGGTTTATCCAGGGCTGGCCCAAGCAGGCGATCGACGGCGAATTATGGATGGCGCGCGGTCAGTTCGAAGCCACCAGTGCGCTCATCCGCAGCAGCACGACCGACGAAGCGCAGTGGCGCACCCTACGCTTCATGGCCTTCGACCTGCCCAGTGCAACCGATGGCTTCGCCCGTCGCCACGCCCAGCTCAGCCGGATCATCGCCAATCAAGCCAACCCCTACCTGCTCTCCATTGAGCAACGCCGCCTGCCAGATACCGAGAGCCTGCACCGACACCTGCGCAGCGTCGTCCAGGCCGGCGGCGAAGGCCTGATGCTGCATCATCAGGACAATCGCTACAGCGATGGTCGCAGCGCTGGCTTGTTCAAACTCAAACTGTATGACGATGCCGAAGCGCGCGTGATCGGCCATGTACCTGGCAAGGGCAAGTACGCCGGCATGGTCGGTGCGCTGCTGGTGCGCGCCGACAGCGGAGCACAGTTCCGCCTCGGCAGCGGTCTGAGTGATGCGCAGCGTGCCGATCCACCGCCGATCGGCAGTCAGGTGACCTATCGCTACAACGGCCTGACCGTGCACGGCCTGCCCCGCTTTCCGCGCTTCCTGCGGGTTCGAGATGATCGCTGATCAAAGCAATCATTGCATGTGGGAGCGGCGTAAGCCGCGAAGCAGACACATCATCAGATGGCGCAGACACATTGGGGCCTCAGCAACACCAGCTTCGCGGCTTACGCCGCTCCCACAAAGCAGACCCTGTGTAGGCACAGGGCTTCACAGCCACCCATGTTTGCGCTGCAATAGCGGCGACAAGCAGGGGCAAGCTCAATGCGCTATCAAGGTCGGCTGCAGGATTGGAACGATGACAAGGGCTTCGGATTCGTGGTTCCGAACGGCGGTGGTGACCGCGCCTTCGTCCATATCAAGGCCTTCGAGCAGCGTACGCAACGCCCGACTGACGGCATGCTAATCAGCTATGCGCTGCGCAAGGATGAACGCGGCCGTTTCAATGCCATCGCGGTGCGCTCGGCAAGCGCCACCCAAACCGTCACTTCCAAGCCAAAGCGTCCTCCGTTGACCGCCCGCCTGCCGCATGTCCTGCTGGGCGCATGTGCCCTGCTCTGCGTACTGGGACTATGGATTGCCAAGTTGATACCCGATTGGACCTTGCCGGTGATTGGCGGGATGAGCGTCGTAGCGCTGGGCTTCTATCTCTACGACAAGGGCGCAGCTGCCCGCGGTGAGCAGCGCACGCCCGAAAACACCTTGCACCTGATCTCCCTGCTCGGTGGCTGGCCGGGCGCGCTGATCGGCCAGGGGCTGTTCCGCCACAAGACCAGCAAGTCCAGTTTCCAGGTCATGTTCTGGCTGACGGTCGTGCTCAATGTCACCGCAATCTGGCTCCTTGCCAGCAGCAGACTGAGCCTTCCCCACTAAGCACGCAGCCGCAATGCCAGCGTAGCCCGAGTAAGCGCAGCGCACCCGGGAACTCCGGCAGGGCACCCAAAGCAGCCACCGCATCCTCAGGCTTGCAGGTGCAACGCTTTCTCCGGGCCAGGAGTCGCCGACCATGCCAATGGATTCTGCGACTTCCTGCCCAAGGACCGATCATCGCCTGACTGTGCAGCCGCGCCGTGCAGATACCGGTCGCTTATCATCTGCGCTCCCCAGCTCCAACACGGCATCATGGATCGAGCCCGTATGAAGTCCGCACTCCGCCTCGCCTGCCTGCATCTTGTCGCCCTCAGCGCCGTCCTCCTCGCTACGATGCCGACCGCACTGGCGCAAACCGCACGCAAGCCCTCGCCTTACGAGGCCAGGCAGGGCACCACCGCATCCTCCGTCGACAACGCCCAGGCCCCTGCGCAACTGCCGCGCATTGCCAACCGTGACGATTTCATGCGTCTGGCCCGGGTTTACAACCCGGGCACGCCGTTGGAGATGCCCCACCTGATATTCACCATCGACCGTCGTGATCCGGCCCGTATCCATTACATCAATACGCCGCGCTACGAGCTGCACGAGAACTTCGTGCGGCGCGAACGGTTGCTGCCGCACCTGGACAAGGCCACGCTCAACGCGCAGTACAAGGACCCGCAGCGGCGCTTCCTGTTCGGCACGGTTAGCTGGCAGCGCGACCTGCCTGGCTATACCTACGAGTTCTGGGAAGGCGACCAGCTGACATCCGCACTGCTCAGGCAGACCGATCAGCTGGTGCGGGGATCGTTCTACGAGGCGATCCGTTTCAAGACCAATTCCACGCTGCACGAGCAAACCGCCCGCTCCGCTGGCCTGCCCTTCATCACCCAGGAAGCACTGCTGCGCGAGCAGTCCTTCCTGCCCTTGAACACGGGTATCGCACAGGGCCGCCTGCGCATCGTCCGCTCGATCGAACAGGCAAGCGACCTGTCGCCGCAGGACATCGTGGTACTGGACGAGGTTCCGATCTCGCTGTCGCCGGTAGCCGGCCTCGTCACCCAGCGCCCATCGACGCTGTTGTCGCACGTCAACCTGCTGGCCAAGGGGTGGCGTATCCCCAACGTCTATGTCCGCGACGCGAAGGCTGCATTGCGCGTCTACGACGGTCAATGGATCGAGCTGGAAGTCACGAACAATGACTACAAGGTGCGGCCAGCCCTTCGCCCGGCCAACACGTCCTCCACAACCACGCAGGCAGCCGTGCGCAATCTGCCACGGCCCGACGTATCGATAACCGCACTGAAGCCGCTTTCGGCGCTTCGCGCCAGGGACAGCAGCCATTGCGGGGTCAAGGCGGCCAATCTGGGCACATTGAAATCCGCATTGCCGCCCTCCGCGCGGGTCCCGGATGGATTCTGTGTCCCCTTCTCGCATTACCAATCTGCAATGCAGAGACTGCGCATCAGCGAGCGGCTGGCCGCACTGCAGCAGCAGCCCGGCTTCGCCGCCGATGCCAAGGTCCGCCGCGAGGCGCTGGCCGCGCTGCGGGCGGAGATCAGCGGCGCCACCCCGGACCCGGCACTGGTCCGCAGCCTGCAATCGCAGTGGCAGAGCCAATTGCAGGGCCGCGGCGTGTTCGTGCGCAGCTCTTCCAACTCGGAGGACCTGCCGAATTTCAGCGGCGCCGGCCTGTACACGACCGTGCCCAACGTGATCGCTGCCGATGCGCTGGTGCGCGCAGTGCAGACGGTATGGGCGTCGGTCTACAACTTCGAGGCCTACGAAGCACGCCGCGCTGCTGGTTTGGGCCAGGATGCAGTGGCGATGGCGGTACTGGTGCAGCTGGCCGCGCCCTCGGACAGTTCCGGGGTGATGATCACCCGCGACCCATTTGATGCAGGACGTCGCCACATCACCTATATCTCGGCCAAGCGCGGCCTCGGCATCCGCGTGGTGGAAGGCAAGCGACAGGCCGAGCAGGTGATGTATTCGAACTGGTCCAAGGCCGTGCAGGTGCTCAGCCGCTCCGCGGAGGACACCCAACTGGTCGCCAATGCCAGCGGCGGTGTCCGCGAGGTGGCGCTGACCGGCTCGCGCCAGGTGTTGACCGACGCCTTGATCGCGAGGCTGGCAGCCGTAGGCAACCGTACCAAACAGGCATTGGGCGAAGTCGACCAGGACATCGAATGGGCAGTGGTTGGCGATGACATACTCATCCTGCAATCGCGCCCCTACGTGGATGGAAGCAGCCGCTAGGGACCTCCCCATCCTCTCCGTCGCCCAGTATCAACTGATCCGGACGCGCTCATGGACAAGATCGATCTCAAGCGCCAGCTGAAGCAGCTCTACCAGTCCTCGGCCAAGGCCATTGCCGAGATCGACGTGCCTGCCTTGAACTTCCTGATGATCGACGGCGCTGGCAATCCGAATACCTCGCAGGATTACACGAGGGCCGTGGAGACGCTGTTCTCCGTCGCCTACACCATCAAGTTCGCACTCAAGAAAGCCGGGCGACTGGACTACGCCGTGATGCCGCTGGAGGGACTGTGGTGGGCCGATGACATGGCGGCCTTCCAGCGCGATGAGAAGCAGCAGTGGCTGTGGACCATGATGATCATGCAGCCGCCGGAGGTGTGTGAGAAGGACGTGGAATCTGCGATCACCAGCTTGCAGAAGAAGTCGCTTGCCGCCCTGTCAAAGCTGCGCTTCGAGACGTTTCACGAAGGACGATGTGCGCAGCTGCTGCATGTTGGTCCCTTCGCCGATGAGGGACCAGCGATCGAGCGCCTGCATGCTTTCATCGGCGAGCGATCCGCATTGCGCGGCAAGCACCATGAGATCTACTTGAGTGACATCAGAAGGGCCGCGCCGGAGAAGTGGAAAACCATCATCCGCCAGCCCATGCGATGAATCCCAATGATGACCAGCCCCGCCCTCAGCCCGAGTAACAGGAGCCCAGCATGACCTTCTGGCTTGTCGCAACAGCAGCCAGCATCGGCCTGGGCTTGGCGGCCGGTGCCTTGTGCCGGCGAACCTGGCTTGCCGTGCTGTTTGCCGCCCTGCTCGGCGGCCTGCTTGCCCCCTATCTTGGCCTGCGCTTTGTCTGGGATGTGACCGGCCATCGCGATGCACAGGATGGGCTGGCCTTCCTGTTCGGGCCGATGCTTACCGTACCGGCAGCCAGCATTGTCGCCTACGCTTTCAAACGCTTGCGTGGAAACAAACGCAGCTGACGACGCACGCCTGCGCATCGCAACCCGTAGGTCTACAAAGCCGGGCACAACCCGGCTCAACGCTTGCTACTGCAGGCTCAACCGCCCCTGCTGCAACCGGTACTCGCGCTGCACCACACCTTCCGGCAGTCGATCGTGGGTGATCATCAACAGGCTGCGCTGCCCCAGCGCCGCCGCCAGATCGAGTAGCAGCGCATGCGCGGTGTCCACATCCAGGCCTTCGGTCGGCTCATCCAGCACCATGATCGGCGCGTTGCGCAGCAAGGCACGCGCCAAGGCCAAACGCCGCGCCTGACCCGCCGACATGGTGGCACCGTTCTCACCCACCCATGCGGCGAGCCCGCCTTGTTGCTGCGCCCAATCGCTCAAGCGTACCTGCGCCAGCACCGCCCACAACGCGTCGTCGCTGGCCTGTGGATCACCCAAGCGCAGATTGTCCGCAATGCTGCCGGCAAACACCGGCGCCCCTTGTGGCAACCAGGCAATCTGTCGATACCAATCGTCCTGGGCGAACTCACGCAAATCGACACCTCCGAAGCGCACTGCCCCCTGCTGCGGGTCCCATAGCCGCAGCAACAAGGCGGACAAGGTCGTCTTGCCGCAGCCGCTGTCGCCACGGATGGCGATGCGCTCACCCGGCGCCAGCTGCAGATCCACGTCATCCAGCAGACGCCGCGTCTCGCCAGGCCAGGCAAACACCACCTGCTCGAACACAACCGCTGCGGCATCCGCAACCATGGCGCGAGGCTGGGCTGGGTCCTGCACGGCTGGCACCTGATCAACAATCTGCCGCAGACGCTTGCCGGCCACCCGCGCCGACTGCAAGGCCTGCCAGGCGATGCCGCTGCCTGCTGCAACCTCCAGCAGCGCAACGGTCAGGAACACCAGCGTTGCAGCAAACGCCGCCTCCACCTTGCCTGCCTGGAACGCCGTCAACGCCAGCCACAGCATCGCCAACAGGCCAAGACCCGCCAGCGCCGAATGCAGCACATTGCCACCGATCAGACGGCCACGACGTCGTTGATCGCTGCGCGCCAGCTGCTGCGCGGCTGCATCCACACGCAACGCCCAATCATCGCGGGCATCCAAGGCGGTGAGATCAGCCGCGCCTTCCAAACCTTCAAACGCCAACGTACGCAGGCTGGCACGCTGCTGCGCGCGCTCGGCCTCGACCGCGTCGCCACGGCGCACCGCGAACACCGGAACGCCGATTCCCACCAACACCGCGAGCACCAGCAACAACAGTGCCGCCGGCCAGTAAATGAGTCCGGCCGCGACCACGCTCGCCACGGCGGCGCCCGCCAAGGCCAGCAAGGGACTGATCGCCCGCACCATCAAACCATCGACTTCGCCGATATCGGTGATCAACCGCGCCAGCAACTCACCGGTACGGCTGCTGCCAAGTCGGGCAGGCGCCAACGGCAGTGCACGCTGGAAGAACCACACGCGCAGGTCACGCGCAATCCGCAAGGTCGCGTCGTGGCCGACCAGCTTTTCGAAATAGCGCGACACAATTCTCGCCATCGTCAACGCACGAATGCCGGCCGACGGTGAAAAGAAATTGAAAGTGCCGCCCATGCCCAAGGCACCGGCCAACGCTGCGGCGGTGAGGAAGCCACCAGACAAACCCAGCAGGCCAACCCCCGCCAGCATGGTGGTGAACAGCAGCGCCGTCGCCAATGCCAGCCGCCAGCGGTGGCGCTTGAATACATCACGCATCGTCTGCGGGCTCATGCGCGCGCTCCCTGCACTGCAACCTGCACGCTGTCCTGCAGATCGATGATCTTGTCGGCCCAGCGCATCGCCGCTTCGCTATGGGTGGCCATCAGCACCGTGCGACCACGCGTATGCGCCGCCAGGGCCTGCAATAGATCCGCTTCGGTCTGCGGATCGAGGAAGGCGGTCGGTTCGTCAAGCAGGAACAGATCCGGCTCCAGCAGCAATAGCCGCGCCAGTCCAATCCGTCGCGCTTCGCCACCGGACAGGCCAAAGCCACGCTCACCGATCACCGTGTTCAAGCCCAAGGGCAGATGCTGGGCAAAGCGCATCACCTGGGCCACTTCAGCCACCGCCTGCAGGCGCGCAGCGCTTACTGCCGGGTCGGCCATGCGCAGGTTGTCGGCAATCGAGCCGTGGAACAGATAGGGACGCTGGCCTGCGTAGCCGATGCGCACGCCGTCGCGGACAACAATGCGGCCTTCGCGCGGCGGCAGCCAGCCGGCCAGGGCTTCCAGCAAGGTGCTCTTGCCACTGCCACTGGGACCGATCAGGGCCAGGCGCTGACCGTCGCCGATCTCCAGCGAGAAATCCTTCAACACATCGTGGGTGGCGCCTTGGGGGCGCAGCACGACATTGCGCACCGACACCAGCGGCGCGTGCAACTGCGCCGGCTCCGGCGCTACCAGGGACGCAGCGACGGAAGTTGCCGCAGCAGCATCCTGATCGTCAGCCAGCAGGCGCTCGACTTCGGCCGCTGCCGCCAACGCATTGGCACGGTCGTGGTAATGCGCGGCCAGCCGCCGCAGCGGCGCGTAGAACTCCGGCGCCAGCAGCAGGCAGAACATGCCGGTGCCCAGGGTCGGCACCACCGAGTGCAAGGACATCAGGCCGAGATAGCTCAACCCCAGGTACAGGGCCACCATCGCCACGCTGACCGAAGCGAAGAATTCCAGCACCGTGGAGGACAGGAAGGCGATGCGCAGCACCTTCATGGTGCGCTCGCGCACGCCATCAGCGGCGGCGGCAACCCCTTCCAGCTCGGCTTCACCGCGCCCGTACAGGCGCAACAGGCCCAAGCCCTTGATGCGATCGGCAAAGTGGCCACTCATGCGTGCCAGCTCGCCCAACTGTGCCCGACCGGCGGCCTCGGCACCCCAGCCCACCAGCATCATGAAGAACGGCACCAGCGGCGCGGTGAAAATGAAGATCAGCGCTACCACCCAGTCCACATAGGCCACGGCAGCGGCAATCAGCAGCGGCACCACCACCACTTCCACCCGCACCGGCTGGAATCCGGCGTAATAGCCCTCGATGGCATCGCCGTGTGACAGCAGCAACTCGCCCAGCTCGCCCGTGCGCTGGCGGCGCAGCCACAGCGGTCCGCGTGCCAGCAAACGCCGGTACACCTGCTCACGCAGCGCCAGTTTGGCACTGTCGGCGACCTTGCCGGCGGCGGTCTGGGCGACCCCACCGAGCAGGCTGCGCAGTACCAGAACTGCCGCCAACATCCAGAAACCGTGAATTACCTGTACCCAATTCAGCCGTTCCACGACTATGCTCTGGATCAACCAGGCAATGGCGCCAGCCTGCACGATCAGCAGCGCACCTGAAGTACAGACGGCCAAGGCCGCCAAACGCTGCTGCGACCGGGCCCCGGACGCCAGAGCCGCCAGCCATTGCTGCTGTACGCGGCGTTGCTGTTGCACCGCGTTGGAATGTGGAACTTCGCTCAAGACTGACAACTCAGGTGAAGGAGATCTACGTGATTGTAAGCAAGCCGTACCCAGCCTGCCGGCCCTGCACGATCGGCGTTGGACAGCCAGCCCACATTGATCCAGATCAAGGCATTGGCAGGCCTGAACGGGGAGTATCGCTGCCATAGAACCCCTCCCAGCCACTCCATGACGCCCAATTCCCACGAGGTAGCCAGGCCATGATCGACTCAACAGTCGTAGAACTGTCACGTCTACAGTTCGCGCTGACCGCGATGTATCACTTCATTTTCGTCCCGCTCACGCTGGGGCTCTCTTTCATGATCGCGATCATGGAGAGCGTCTATGTGATGACCGGCAAGGATGTCTGGCGCCGGATGACCCTGTTCTGGGGCGTGCTGTTCGGCATCAACTTCGCCATGGGTGTGGGTACCGGCATCGTGATGGAGTTCCAGTTCGGCATGAACTGGTCCTACTACAGCCACTATGTGGGTGACATCTTCGGCGCACCGCTGGCCATCGAAGGCCTGATGGCGTTCTTCCTGGAAGCGACCTTCATCGGTCTGTTCTTCTTCGGCTGGGGCCGCCTGTCCAAGGTGCAGCATCTGACCGTGACCTGGTTGATGGCACTGGGCACCAATCTGTCGGCACTGTGGATCCTGATCGCCAACGGCTGGATGCAGTACCCGGTGGGTGCGGTGTTCAACCCGGAAACGATGCGCATGGAAGTGGTGGACTTCGCCGCCGTGCTGCTGAACCCGGTAGCCCAGGCCAAGTTCGTGCACACCGTCTCGGCCGGTTATGTGGCCGGCGCGATGTTCGTGATGTCGATCTCGGCCTTCTTCATGCTGCGCGGCAAGCACCGTGACATCGCCCGCCGCTCGTTCGCAGTGGCTTCGGCGTTCGGCCTGCTGGCGTCCATCTCGGTTGCCGTGCTGGGTGATGAGTCCGGTTACGCCACGGCCGAAAACCAGAAGATGAAGCTGGCTGCCATCGAAGGCATGTGGCATACCCATCCGGCTCCGGCTCCGTTCACTGCATTCGGCATCCCGAACCAGCAGGAACAGCGCAATGACTTCGAAGTGCAGATCCCGTACGTGATGGGCCTGATCGCCACCCGTTCGCTGGATGAGGAGATCCCGGGCATCCTGGACCTGGTCAAGCAGGCCGAAGGTCGCGTCAAGGGTGGCCAGATCGCCTACGCCGCACTGGAACGCATCCGCGCAGACAAGAACGACGTTGAAGCCCGCGAGGTCTTTGACCGTCATTGGCAGGATCTGGGCCACGGCCTGTTGCTGAAGCGTTACCGCGACGACATCGAGAACGCCACCCCCGAGCAGATTGCACAGGCTGCGCTGGATACGGTGCCGACGGTAGGCCCGCTGTTCTGGACCTTCCGCGTCATGGTCGGCCTCGGCATCTACATGATTGGTTTCTTCGCCCTGGCCTTCTACTACTCCTGCCGCAACAACTTCGAGGACAAGCGCACCTTCCTGCGGGTTGCCCTGTGGTCGCTGCCGGCACCGTGGATCGCCATCGAATGTGGTTGGTTCATCGCCGAGTACGGCCGCCAGCCGTGGGCTGTTGATGGTGTGCTGCCGACGTTCTATGCCGCTTCGGGCCTGGCCGTCTACGAAATCCTGGCAACGCTGGTCGGCTTCACCGCGCTGTACACGGTGCTGCTGGTCATCGAAGTCAAGCTGATGCTCAAGGCCATCCGCAAGGGCCCGGACGACATCCTGCCCTCGCTGCAGCAGTCGGCCGTCGCAAACAACCACGCCAATGCCGCCGGCAACGGCCAGGCATAAGGCAGGAGAACACACATGGAATTCATTCTTCTGGACTACACGACGCTACGCGTGATCTGGTGGCTGCTGCTTGGCGTGCTGCTGATCGGCTTCGCGGTGATGGACGGTTTCGACCTGGGCGTTGGCACCTTGCTGCCGTTCGTGGCCAAGACCGATGAAGAGCGCCGCCTGGTGATCAACACCATCGGCCCGGTATGGGAAGGCAACCAGGTGTGGCTGGTGCTCGGTGGCGGCGCGATCTTCGCCGCCTGGCCGCCGCTGTATGCGGTGAGCTTCTCCGGCTTCTACCTGGCGATGTTCCTGATCCTGTTCGCCCTGATCCTGCGCCCGGTCGGCTTCAAGTACCGCGGCAAGATGCCTAGCCAGCGCTGGCGCAACAACTGGGACAAGGCGCTGTTCATCGGCGGCTTCATCCCGGCGCTGATCATGGGCGTGGCGGTTGGCAACGTGCTGCTTGGCGTGCCGTACCACTTCGATGACACCCAGCGCGTGTTCTATACCGGCAACCTGCTCGGCCTGTTGACCCCGTTTGCCCTGCTGGCTGGCCTGGTCAGTGTGGCGATGCTGGTGTCGCACGGTGCAGCCATGCTGGTGCTCAAGACCAGCGGCCCGGTCGCTGAGCGTTCGGCAAAGATCGGCAGCATCGCAGCCATCGCCTCGTTCGTACTGTTCGCCCTTGCCGGTGCCTGGGTTGCCTTCGGCCTGCCGGGTTACCAGATCACCTCGCAGGTGGTTACCGACGGTGCCAGCAACCCGCTGTTGAAGACGGCTGAGTTCTCGCAGGCCGGTGGCTGGCTGCACAACTACAGCACCATGCCGGCCACGATCCTGGCGCCGGTGGTGGGCCTGCTGGGTGCACTGGCCAGTGCGGTGTTGTTGCGCAAGCGTCGTGGCGGCCTGGCCTTCATTGCCTCCGGTGCCTCCATTGCCGGCATCATCTTCACCGTTGGCTTTGCGATCTTCCCGTTCCTGCTGCCCTCCTCCACCCAGCCAGGCTCCAGCCTGACGGTGTGGGACGGCTCCTCCAGCCACCTGACCCTGTGGGTGATGCTGCTGGCCACCGTGATCTTCCTGCCGATCATCATCGCCTACACCACCTGGGTGTACCGCGTACTGAAGGGCAAGACCACGCTGGAAGAAATGGGTGAAAACCCGAACGCCTACTGATCCGCAACGACAACACCAAGGAGACAACTCATGTGGTACTTCGCTTGGATTCTGGGTGCTGGCCTCGCTGCGACGGTCGCCATCCTCAACGGCATGTGGTTTGAAGCGCGCGAAGCAAACAAGATCGATGCAAAGCGCTGAAAAACTGCGTGAAGGTATTGCCAAAACGCCGGACTGAGCGTATCTTTCCGGCTCCCTTCGCGGGGTGTAGCTCAGTCTGGTAGAGCGCTACGTTCGGGACGTAGAGGTCGCAGGTTCGAATCCTGTCTCCCCGACCAAAGGGTCGAAACTAGCCTGGAACAACGGCAACGTTGTCCAGGCTTTTTATTCGCCGGTACATGATTACCGGCAGCCAACGCACCACGCCTTGCAGGCAGCGCTGGCTGAACAAAAGAACTTGCAGGGCACGAGGTTCACCGCTATCATAGGCGGCTCCTTCGGGGTGTAGCTCAGTCTGGTAGAGCGCTACGTTCGGGACGTAGAGGTCGCAGGTTCGAATCCTGTCTCCCCGACCAATTTGACAAAAGCCGGCCTCTGGTCGGCTTTTGTTTTTGGTGGGTTTCAAACGACGCCACCCACCGCGTCGGAGTAAGCAATGTCCACGTCCGCCCAGCCCCTTCCCCGGCACCCCCTGCTCAAGGGCCGCCTGCTGGCATTCATCGCCATCGTGCTGGTCTCGGCCAACCTGCGCAGTGCGGTCACCTCGCTGACGCCACTGCTGGACCGGCTTGGCCACATCTTCGATTTCGGCAGCACCATGACCGGTGTGCTCGGCATGATGCCGACCGCCGCCTTCGCCGTGTTTGGCCTGGCCACGCCACGTATCACCCGCGCCATCGGCCTGGAGCGCACTGCCGTGCTGACCATGGTGCTGGCCACCATCGGCCTGCTGCTGCGTGCCTTCTCCGGCAACGTCGGCATGCTGCTGCTGGGCTCGGCGATCGCCCTGGCCGGCATGGGCATGGGCAACGTGGTGGTGCCACCACTGGTGAAACGCTACTTCGCCGACCGCGTGGGCACGCTGAGCACGATCTACATCACCGTGCTGCAGGCTGGCACGATGGTGCCGGCACTGCTGGCGGTGCCGGTGGCTGATCAATTCGATTGGCGCATCTCGCTGGGGATGTGGTCACTGCTGTCGCTGGCCGCGTTGCTGCCTTGGATCCTGCTGGCACGCAGCGCCCCACGCGCGGAAGCAACCACCACCAGCACCGAGCACGCCGCTGGTCGCGTCTGGAAGACGCAACTCGGCTGGGGCATGGCACTGATGTTCGGCATGACCTCGCTGGGCACTTACTCGCTATTCACCTGGTTGCCGAAGGTAATGGTGGAAGCCGGTGCCAGTGAATCCTTCGGCGGCGTGATGGTGGCGGTGTATTCGGCCATCGGCCTGCTGCCCTCGCTGCTGGTGCCCGCATTGGCGGTGCGCATGCGCAACCCCTTCCCGATCGCGGTGATGGTGTTCGTATTGAACATGATCGCTTTCGCCGGACTGCTATGGGCGCCGATGAGCGCACCGCTGCTATGGGCTGTCATCGCTGGCCTTGGCCCATCAACCTTCCCGCTGGGGCTGACCTTGATCAACCTGCGCACCCGCAGCCAGGCCGGCTCGGCAGCGCTGTCCGGCTTCATGCAGGGTGTGGGTTACAGCCTGGCCAGCCTGGGTCCGCTGTTGTTCGGCTGGCTGCATGGCATGAGCGATGGCTGGGCATGGTCGTTTGCCTTCCTCGCCTGCTGTTCCGGCGTACTGCTGACCGGTGCGTGGTTTGCCTGCAAACCGCAGCAGCTGGAAGATCACTGGAAATGAGTTGTTGCTGATACACGAAAGCCGCCGAAGTGATTCGGCGGCTTTTTCGTGCTCGCGCACCAGCACCGGGGCTGACCGGTCGTTGTGGGAGCGGCGTAAGCCGCGAAGCTGACGGTGTTGGAAGCATTGAAACTCTGTGCACGCTGAAGCTGCGGAGACTGCGCGGCTTACGCTTACTGCAGAAAACAAAGAGCGATCCCGACCGTTGTAGCCCGGGTAAGCGCAGCGCACTCGGGGAATGCAACGATCGAAACAACGCGTCAACGAATGCTACGTACCCCCCGGGTGCGCTGCGCTTACCCGGGTTACGGCAGTGGCTTACTTCAGCGGATGCCTGACCTGGCCTTCACCGCGCACCACGAAGCGCTCTACCGTGAGCGCCTCCAGACCCATCGGGCCGTAGGAATGCAGGCGTGTGGTCGAGATGCCAATCTCCGCGCCCAGGCCCAGCTCGCCGCCATCGGAGAAGCGCGAGGAGGCATTGACCATCACCACCGCCGAACGCAACGCGCGCACGAAGGTTTCGGCATGCGCCGGATTGCCGGTGGCAATGACTTCGGTGTGATCCGAGGTATGGGTCTGGATATGGGCAACGGCGGCAGCCAGGTCCGGCACCACGCGGATGGCGAGGATCAGGTCGAGGTATTCGGCGGCATAGTCGTCTTCGCTTGCCGGGACGATATCGGCAACCAGCGCTTGGGTTGCTGCATCACCCCGCAGCTCGACACCACGTTCGCGCAACGCCACCGCTGCCAACGGCAGGAACTCAGCTGCGATGCCCTCATGCACCAGCAAGGTCTCCAATGAATTGCAGGCCGCCGGACGCGAGGTCTTGCCATCAATCAACAGATCCACTGCCAACTGCAGATCGGCACTGTCATCGACGAATAGATGGCAGACGCCCTTGTAATGCTTGATCACCGGCACCCGCGCATGCTCGGCGACGAAGCGGATCAGGCCCTCGCCGCCGCGCGGGATGGCCAGATCGATGATGTCGTTGAGCTGCAGCAGCTCCAGCATGGTCTCGCGGCGCAGGTCTTCGACCAGCGTAAGTGCGGCATCCGGCAAGCCCGCCTCGCGCAGAGCGCGCTTGAGGCTGGCGGCAATCGCCGTATTGGAATGGATGGCCTCGGAGCCACCGCGCAGGATCACGCCATTGCCGGCCTTGATGCACAGCGCTGCCGCGTCAGCCGTCACATTCGGCCGCGCCTCGTAGATCATCGCGATCACCCCCAACGGCACCCGCACCTTCTGCACACGGATACCATTGGGGCGGTCGTAGTCGCGGGTCACCTCACCCACCGGGTCCGGCAAGACGGCCACTTCACGCAGCGCATCAGCCACGCCACGCAGGCGTTCCGGGTTCAAAGCCAGACGGTCCAGCATCGCCGAACCCACACCCTTGTCGCGCGCCGCCTGCAGGTCACGCGCATTCGCGGCGAGGATGCTGCCTGCATCGGCTTCCAACGCAGCGGCCATCGACTTCAGCAGCGTGCTGCGGGCTTGGCTGGAAAGCAGGCCCAGTTGCTGCGCGGCATCGCGGCATTGCAATGCGAGGGTGCGGATATCACTCATGTTCTGTCCTGCCGATGATCAAAGGAAAACTCACAGCAACACCAGGTCGTCACGATGGACCACGTTGTCGCCGTAGTTGTAGCCGAGGATGGATTCGATCTCGCTGGTGTGGTGCTGGCTGATGCGGCGGATATCGACGGCGGAATACTGGCTGACGCCACGTGCCACGCGCTGCTGGCCGTGCGGATCGAACAACCGCACTTCCACCATGTCGCCACGACGGAACTCACCTTCCGCGCCCACCACGCCACCGGGCAACAGCGAGGCGCCCTTGTCGCGCAGCGCACGTGCAGCGCCGGCGTCGATCAGGATCGCGCCCGGTTCAAGCGGTGCGTGCTTCAGCCAATACTTGCGCGCGGCGATACGTGACTGCCCGGCATGCAGGCGCGTGCCATGTAACCTCCCCTGCGCCAGCCCGCGCACGACATCGCCGCTGCGGCCATTGAACAGGAAGGTGTCGATCCCCGCGGCTCCAGCTTTGGCAGCAGCCTGCAGCTTGGTATGCATGCCTCCAGTACCGACCGCACTGCCACTGCCGCCGGCCATGGCAAGGACCTCCGGCGTCAACTCGGTGACCTCATTGATCGGTTCTGCATCGGGATTGCTGCGCGGATCGGCGGTGTAGAGGCCGTCGATGTCGGTTGCGATGAACAAGGCATCGGCATCGACCAGCGCCGCAACGATGGCGGCGAGATTGTCGTTGTCGCCGAGCTTGAGTTCATCCACCGACACGGTGTCGTTCTCGTTGATGACCGGCAGCGCGCCCAGCGCCAGCAGCTCGTTGAGCGTCGCGCGCGCATTGAGGTAGCGGCGGCGGTTGCGCAGGTCGTCATGGGTGAGCAGCACCTGCGCCACCGGGCGCTCGAAGAAGCGCTGCCACAGCCCGATCAACTGCGCCTGGCCCAATGCAGCCAAAGCCTGCCTGGCCGCCATGGCCGCGCCGGCTTCGGCGGCCTTGGGCACGATGGCACGGCCAGCGGCCACTGCGCCGGAAGAGACGATCACCACTTCGCGCCCGGCCAGCACATTGGCCGACACGAACTGCGCCAGTCCAAGCGCGAAGCGCGGGGTCAAGCCACCACCATCGGCCGCCAGCAGGCTGCTGCCGACCTTGAGGACGGCGCGGCGCCACTGCGGCAGCGCTTGTTCGGTGAACGGCGAGAACGATGTCTGGATCATGGGATCAGCGGGTATTCCACTCATGGATGGTCAGCTCGGAGCTGCCGTGGATGGCCAGGGGGTCGCTGGCGACGATGGCTTTGGCAGCGCCGAGGGTGTCGACATTCTTCAGCACGTAGGCGCCGCCGGTGCCGTCGCTGAAGCCGCCGGTCAGGTGAAGCTGATCCTTGTCGCTGAGTACATCGAGAAAGGCTTTGTGTGGCGCAATCACCGCGTCGTCGAACGACGGCTTGCGCATGGCCAATACCAGGTAGAGCTTCATTGCATTCTCCTTTAGCTGCCTATGACACCACGCCGAAGCGGAAGTTGGCGCGATTGCTTTCGCTTGGAACTTGCTTTGGCTTCTGCTTTGGCTTTGGCTTCTGCTTTGGCTTCTGCTTTGGCTTTGGCTTGGGCTTGGGCTTCTGCTTTGGCTGTCCCTTCTCCCGCCTGCGGGAGAAGGTGCCCGAAGAGCCTGCCCCCGCGAAGGCGGGGGGCGGATGAGGGGACTTGTGACTTTACCTAGCTAGAAGCTTCCCCCACCCCAACCCCTCTCCCGCAGGCGGGAGAGGGGCTTAAGCGGGAGCAAAAACCAATACGGGCGCCTTCCGGCGCCCGCATCAGAACATCAGCCCTGCAACGCGCTCCAGCGCGCACTGAGCTCTTCCAATCGCAGATCCGCGGCAGCACCGGGCGACACGCGCGCCGCCAGACTGCCTTCAGGCGTACGCCCCTGCCCCGCCGTATCCGCCGCCGCTGCTGCGGCTTTGTAAGCATCACGGAACGGCACGCCCGCCACCGCGGCTTCCACCGCAACGTCGGTCGCATACATGCCCGAATCAATCGCTGCGCGGATGTTGTCATCGCGCCAATCCAGATTCGACAGCAAGGCAGGCAGCAGTTCCAGCGCGGCCAGTCCACGACCAAAGCCGTGCACGATTGCCCCTTTGGAGTTCTGCAGGTCGCGCTGGTAACCGGATGGCAGCGACAGCAGCTGCTCGATCTCGGTACGCGCGGCAGCGATGCTGGCGTGGGTAGCGCGCATCAACTCGATCACGTCAGGGTTGCGCTTGTTCGGCATGATCGAGCTGCCAGTGGTGTACTGCGCCGGCAACGCGACGAAAGCGAACTCGCCCGTGGTGAACAGCGACAGATCCCATGCGATACGACGCAGGTCCAGCGTCGCCCCGCCCAAGGCTTCCAATGCGGCGAGCTCGAACTTGCCGCGCGAGAGCTGCGCGTAGATCGGGCTGATCTGCATGCGCGAGAAACCCAGCGCCGCCGTGGTGTGTTCGCGGTCAAGCGGCAGGTTGACGCCGTAACCGGCGGCCGTACCCAGCGGATTGGTGTCGATCAGCGCGCGGGTGTCGCGGGCACGGATGGCATTGTCTATGAAGGCCTCGGCCCAGCCGGCCCACCACATGCCAGCAGAGGAAACCACGGCGCGCTGGATATGCGTGTAACCCGGCAAGGGCTGCAGCTGTTCGGCAGCGGCGCGGTCCAGCGCGACCTTCGCAACTTCGGTGCTGATCTGCGCAACACGCTCCAGCTTGTCCTTCAGCCACAACCGGGTAGCGACCAGGATCTGGTCGTTGCGGCTGCGGCCGGTGTGGATCTTGCGGCCAGCATCGCCCAGACGCTCGGTCAGCCGCGCCTCGATGGCCGAGTGGCAATCCTCGTACTGCTCGTCCAGCACGAAGGCACCACTGCGGAAATCGTCAGCCAGGATCGCCAGCTCGCGCTTCAGTGCTGCCAACTCGTCGGCACTGAGGATGCCGATGTGCTGGAGGCCTTCGGCATGCGCGGCGCTGGCCTGGATGTCGTGCAGGAAGAACTCGCGGTCCAGGATGACATCGTCACCGGCCAGGAAGGTCTGGATCTTCGCGTCCACCGCAACGCCGGGTTTCTGCCAAAGCAAATTAGTCATGTCGATCTCTCTAAATGCAGCCATGTAGGAGCGGCATAGGCCGCGAAGCTGGCAACCTCCCAGTCGCCGCTACCCACCAGAATCAGTACGGAACCGCCATCAGCTCATCCAGCCCCAACGCCCGGTTGAGGTTCTGCAATGCCTGCGTGGCCGCACCCTTGAGCAGGTTGTCGATGGTCGCCACCACCACCACGCGCTTGTTGCCCGGCGCCATGGTGAAGCCACCAATCTGCACGCCGTGCTTGCCGGCAATGCGACTGACCCACGGCGCCTCATCCACCACTTCAACCAGCGGCTCGTTGGCGTAGCGCTGCTGGTACAGCGCCATCACTTCCTCGCGACTGCGCGGCTGCTGCAGCCACAGGTTGACGGTCATGGTGATGCCGCGGAAATGCGGCGCGACATGCGGCATGAACTCGACCGGTACGCCGAGCTGGGCCGACACCTCGCGCTCGTGCACGTGGTTGGTCAGCGCATACGGCATCAGGTTGTCACGCAGCAGTTCGGGGTTGTTCTTGTCCGACGGCGTGGTGCCGGCACCGGACCAACCGGAAACGCCGAAACAGGTCGGTGGACCGGCCAGCTGGCTCAGCAGTGGCGCGATCGCCAGCTGCATCGCGGTGGCGTAGCAGCCCGGGTTGCTGATCCGCTTCTGCCCGGCATAGCGGGCGCGGGTCAATTCCGGCAGACCGTAGTACCAACTGTTGTCAAAACGATAGTCCGCTGACAGATCAACGATCACCGTATCCGGCGCGTCTGCATCCAGCGCGGCCACAAACGGTTCGCCCTTGCCGTTGGGCAATGCCAGCACCACCGCGTCCACACCCTTGGCGGCAACCGCGTCCGGACCAAGGCTTTCGTAGCGCAACTCGCCCTTGTAGTCCTCGTTATGGTCGGCCACGCGTTGCCCATCGAGCTCGCGAGAGGACACGAAGGCCAGCTCGATACGCGGGTGTGCGGCCAGCAGGCGGATCAACTCGGCGCCGGTGTAACCACGCGCGCCAACAATGCCTACCGAGAATTTCTTGTCAGTCATGAATGCGAATCCAGAAGGAATTGCAGGTGGGCTTTCACCGCCGGCCACTCCGTGTCGATGATGGAGAACACCACGGTATCGCGGCGCGACCCATCGGCGTGACGCTTGTGGCTGCGCAGCACGCCATCCTGCTTCGCGCCGAGGCGGGCGATGGCGGTGCGCGAGGCATGGTTGAACCAGCTGGTCTCGAAGCCCACGCTGATGCAACCGAGGGTTTCGAAGGCGTGAAGCAACAACAGCAGCTTGGCTTCGGTGTTCAGCCCGCTGCGCTGCACGCGCGGGTGGTACCAGGTGTAGCCGATGTTCAGGCGTGGCACGTCGGCTTCCAACGCGTAGAAGCGGGTGCTGCCAACCACCTCGCCGCTGGCATCGCGGACCACGAACGCCAGCACCCTGCCCTGCGACTGCGCTTCCAACGCAGCAACGACGTAGTGACCGGCGTGCTCGGGGGTCGGCACATTGGTGTACCAGCAGCGCGACAACTCGCCATCACCCAAGGCGCGCTGCAGCGCCGGCACATGCGCAAGCTGCAACGGCTCCAGGGTCACATGCCGCCCCTTCAGGATGGGCACCTGACCCCAATGTCCGGCGGCGGCCAGATCCATGCTCATCCCTGCAGGCTCGGTTTGCGCTCGCCGCAGTGCGCGACGTAGCCCTTGATGCTGTCGAAGTCATTGGCGCCGAACCAGAACACCTTCCAGTGATCGAGCTTGTAGCAGCCATCCGACTCGGAATAGTAGAAATGGTTGACCGGGTTGCCGTTGCGCGAGCGCCAGAACAGCTGCGGGGTTTCTTCCAGCATCACGTTCCACACCGCGCGGCCCAGGCCTTCGCCCTGCGCGTCATCGAGCACGGCGAACTTGTCCAGGTACACGCCCTCGGCTTCATCGGTCAGCACCACCGCAGTGCGATAGTTCTCGCTGACGTAGGCGCGCAGCAGCTTGGTTTTCTCGAAATAGTCCGGCACCAGGGTGCGGCCGAAGCTCGACTCGATCAGCGACTTCAATCGCGCGGTATCCAGCTGGTCCCACGACGTCGCCTTCAGCACCTTTTCACCACGGCGTACCAGCGTGCCGGAACCCTTGTGGGTGAACAGCTCCTTGGCCAGGTCGGCCGGGCGCGTGATCGATACCGAGGACTCTTCCGGCAAACGATCCAGCAGGTCCTTGATCTGCTCGATCTTGACCCGCATGCCGCCATGGATCCACGGCTGCTGCATCAGTTGGTCGTACTCGGTGGACAGGTTGATCGAGTCGATCAGCTTGCCTTCCTCGTCCAGCAGGCCGCCGGTACCGGTCAGGAAGATGATCTTGTACGGCTGCAGTTCCTGCACCAGCTCGTTGGCGGCAAAGTCGGCGTTGACGTTGAGGATCTGCCCGCTCGGGGTTTCGCCCAGGCTGGTGATCACCGGAATCGAGCCGGCACGCAGGCTGGCTTCGATCGGCGCCAGGTTGACCTTCTTCACTTCGCCGACCAGGCCATAGGTATCCACGTCCAGGTACTCGGCCTCGAACACGCCACCGGTGATCGACGTAGCGCGTGCACCGTTCTGCTGCAGCGCTTCCACCAGCTTGAGATTGGACTGCTGGAACACCTTGCGCACGATCGCCAGTGCCTCGGGCGAGGTCACGCGCAGGCCATCGACGGTCTTCTTCTCGATGCCGGCAGCGGACAGCTCGGCATCCAGCTGCGGGCCGGCGCCGTGCAGCACGATCGGGGTCAGGCCGACCTCCTGCAGGAAGGACAGCGAAGAGGTCAGCGCTTCCAGATCGTCGCGCAGCACCGCGCCACCGACCTTGACCACGGCAAAGCGCTTGGCATCAAGCTGCGAGAAGCGCTTGAGGTACTGGCTGATTTCCTTCGCGCTGGCCATGCTCGAAAGCAGGCGGACGATGGTCTGGCGGGTCTGGCGGTGCGGCTGCATGGCTGGGGACATTGCTTGTATCTACGTGGCGACCTTGAGGGTCGCGGAAAGGAGCCGGCGGCAAGCCGCCGGGCCACGAGCGGCTCAGGCGCCGCGTTGCAGGATGTGCAGCACCGATTCGGCGTAGCGCTGCAACTGCTCCAGCGTGACGAACTCATCGGCGGTGTGGGCCTGGGCGATATCGCCAGGGCCGTACACCATGGTTGTGTAGCCACCGGCCGAGAACAGCGACGCCTCGGTCCAGAAATCCACGGCATTGCCGATCGGCAGGCCAAGCTCGTCGGCGATGTCGCGCGCGGCCAGGCGACGTTCCTCGGCGCGGGCGATATCACCTGATGGCAGGCTCGGGCCACGGAAGGTTTCTTCAAAATGCGCGGCCTGCGGCTCGGCGAAGCCGGCAAAGGTGCCGAGCAGCGCGTCGATATCCATCGACGGCAACGGCCGGAAGCCAAAGCGCAGCTCGGCCTCGGGCGCGATCATGTTGGCCTTGATGCCGCCTTCGACGCGGCCGATGTTGAAGCGCAGGCCGGTCAGGCCACCAAAGCGCGCATGCGCCAGCGACTCGACATGCTCCAGCGCCTTGCCGCCCCAACGCATCGCCTGGTGCAAGGCACTGGCGGACGGGTCCTGCTTGCCCGAAGCGTGGCCGGCGCGGCCCTGGAACTTCATCAGCACCGAGCTGATGCCACGGTGCGCGAGCACCGCTTCACTCATGGTCGGCTCGGCGACGATCACCGCTTCATAGGCGATGCCACGCGCCAGGAAGGCAGCGATGCAACGCGGATCATTGGCTTCTTCATCACTGGAGAACAGGAAGGCAGCATCGCCATCGCTCAGGTTGGCGGCGGCCACCAGCGCTGCGGCGGCGCCCTTGATGTCGCAGACGCCGAGGCCGACCACGCGGTCGTCCAGGCGACGCATCACATGCGGATCGGCCGACCAGTGCGGAGAATCCGGCACGGTGTCCAGATGCACGTTGAACAGGTATTTCGGCGTGCCACGCACCGCGTAGAAACTGACCGCACCAGCGCCGTGGTCGATCACCTCGACATTGAAGCCCGGCAGGTTGTCGCGCAGGTAATCAAAGATGCCACCGGTGGTGATGGCACGCGGCGGATTGCGGGTGTCGTAGGACACCAGCTTTTCCAGGTGATCGAGGGTGGATTGGAGCAGCTTGGTCATGGTTTCAGTTCATGGCGGAGGCGGACGAAGCTCCCTTCTCCCTGCGGGAGAAGGTGCCCCAAAGGGGCGGATGAGGGTAAGGCTGCGCCGCCGTTGCATGCAGCTGCGCCCCTTCCCTCACCCCAACCCCTCTCCCGGTGGGAGAGGGGCTTTGTGCGCTTAGCGATTCACCTGCGCGTACAGCGTGGAGCTCATGCCGAACAGCTTGATGAAGCCTTCAGCTTCTTCCACGCCCCAATCGGCCGACTGCGCATAGGTTGCGCCCTTGGCGTTGAGGATGTGCGCGCCCTTGGCGTTGAGGATGTGCTCCGAACGCACCGCCACCGCGTCAACGCGGCCACCGCGGGTTTCCAGCACCACCTCGCCGGTGACCTTGGCCTGCGAGGCCTTCAGGAAGGCTTCGATGTCGGTCTTGAGCGGGTCGTGGTAGAAGCCTTCGTACACCAGCTCCACCCACTTGCGCGCGACTTCGGGCTTGAAGCGGTTCTGCTGCTTGGTCAGCACGGTGTCTTCCAGCGCGCGGTGCGCGGCCAGCAGCGAGACCAGGCCCGGGGCTTCGAACACAATGCGGCCCTTCAGGCCGATCACGGTGTCGCCGGTGTAAACACCACGGCCCACGCCGTACTGCGCGAACAGTTTGTTGAGCTTGGCCAGTATCTGCTCACCCGGCAGTTCCTTGCCGTCCAGCGCCACCGCTTCGCCTTCGACGAACTTCAGGGTCACGGTCAGTGGCTCGATCGGCCAGGCGCTGCGCGGTGCGCACCAGCCACGGGCGCCTTCGCCCGGGGCTTCCCACTTGTCGATCTCGCCGCCGGACATGGTCAGGCCCAGCAGGTTCTCGTTGATGGTGTAGGCCTGCTGCTTGGCACGCACGCCGAAGCCACGCGCTTCCAGGTACTTCTGCTCGTAGGCGCGGGTCTGGGTGTGTTCCTTCTGGATTTCACGGATCGGCGCGACGATCTGGTAGTCGCCCAGTGCCTTCACCGCCAGGTCGAAACGCACCTGGTCGTTGCCCATGCCGGTGCAGCCGTGGGCGATGATGTTGGTGCCCAGCTCGGCGGCGCGCTTGAGCGCGGCATCGACGATCAGGTAACGGTCGGAGACCAGCAGCGGGTACTGGCCCTGGTAGCCCTCGCCCGCCCACACGAACGGCTTGACGAAGCCATTCCAGATGGCCGGGCCGCCATCGACGGTGACGTGGCTGGTGACGCCCAGCTCGGCCGCACGCTTTTCAATGAAGTCACGCTCGTCGGCATCCACGCCGCCGGTGTCGGCGAACACGGTGTGCACGTTGTAACCGCGCTCCTGCAGGTAAGGCACGCAGAAGCTGGTGTCGAGGCCGCCGGAGAAGGCGAGGACGATGTCTTTGCTCATGGGGAAGGAATCTCTGCTTTTGATCTTTGAGCCCCTCTCCCTCCGGGGGAGGGGTTGGGGAGGGGGTTGGCGTATATGAGGATGCATCTGGAGTGAGGAGCTTTACCCTCACCCCAACCCCCTCTCCCGGAGGGAGAGGGGCTTCGAGCATTACTTGCCGATCACTGCCGCCATGATCGCCTTCTGCACGTGCAGGCGATTCTCGGCTTCGTTGATTGCAATACATTGCGGCGAATCCATCACGCCGTCGGTGGCCTTGACGTTGCGGCGCAGCGGCAGGCAGTGGCTGAACACGCCATTGTTGGTCAGCGCCATCTTGGCTTCATCGACGATGAAGTGCTTGTACTGGTCGCGGAT
>QFOV01000353.1 GCA_003248565.1 Stenotrophomonas sp. | reverse complement strand
ATGAGCTTCCGCATGTCAGCCAAGCCCCGCCGCAAGGTGGATGGTGTGTGGCAGAGCGGCAACCAGTACAGCGCGTGGGACATCACCGGTACGCCGTCGGCAACATTCTCGCCGGACCTGCAGCAGCAGCTGATGAACGGCATCGCCGAGGTCGACACCGGTTCCACCGATTCGTCATGGACCCAGACCAGCATCAAGCAGAATCACTTCCAGGCTGACTTCAACAAGCTGTTCGAAGCTGGCTGGCTGGATTCCATCCAGTTCGGCACCAAGTACAGCGACAGCAAGGTGCACCGCAATACCGGCAATACCTATTGGGTGTGCCAAGGTGCGGACCCGAGCGACTACAGCAAGCGCTACCAGGCTGGCTGTGATTCCACCGCCGGCATTGCACAACCCGGCTTCTTCCTGTCGCAGCCGATCGGCAACATCGCCGGCGGCTTCAACGCGAACGTATTCCCGGGCATCAACTATCCCGCCTACATCGACTATCTCAACAAGACCTACGGTCCGGCGCAGAACCGTCGTGAGGACGACTTCGTCTACAACGTGGGCGAGAAGGTCTACTCCGGCTATTTCCAAGCCAATTTCCGTACCGAACGTGTTCGCGGCAACGTCGGCGTCCGTGTAGCCCGCACCAAGCAGCACGCCGAATCCAGTGACTCGGTTGAGCGTTTTGTCGACTACTGGGCTGACAACAGCGCCGGCACGCCGATGGCCTGCAGCGACCCGGGTGCCGGGGCGTATCTCAACTCGGGCCTGGGCTACCAGTGCGAAAACGACCTGATCCGTGTGCCGGATGCTTTGGCCCGCGAGAAGTCCTATGAGCTGGCCTCGCTGGACAAGACCTATACCGACATCCTGCCCAGCTTCAACATCGCCTGGGATATCACCGACAACCTGGTGCTGCGCGGTGCCGCATCCAAGGTCATCGCCCGCCCGAGCTACACCAGCATCGCCTATCCGGGCGGCCTGAGCTATTACAGCGAGGAGTACAGCAACGACCGACTGGTCACCGGCGGCACCACCAATCCGGGCTGGTACGGCTCAGGTAGCAACAAGAACCTGGAACCGTTTGAAGCCATCCAATACGACCTGAGCCTGGAGTGGTACTTCCAGCCGGGCGCAGTGGCCGGTGTCGGCCTGTTCCGCAAGGACGTCAAGAACTTCACCGTACCGGTGGTGCGGGACCTGCAGATGAACGTCGCCGGGCAGACGGTAACTGTGCAGAACTACTCTACCGAAGCCAACGGTCAGGACGGCGTATCACAGGGCGTGGAAGTGTACGGCCAGTACACCTTCGACTTCGGCCTGGGCTTCCAGGCCAACTACACCTATAACGACACCAACTTGGCTTCAGTTGAAATCGACGGTGAGAAGATCGGTGCCTCGCCGTTGGTAGGCAGTGCAAAGAACCAGGGCAACTTCACTGTGTTCTACGAGAACCGCTATTTCCTGGCGCGTGCCTCGTACAACCGTCGCGGCGAAGTAGTTGGTGGCCTGAACAACGGCTTCACCATCTACACCGAACCGTATGATCAGCTGGATCTCAACGCAGCATTCAACGTCCGCGAGGACCTGACCCTGAGTGCTTCGGTACTCAACGCCACCAAGTCCGAGCAACGTGTGCACCTGGGCAGCGACACCAAGGCCCGCCTGCTGTCCAACAGCTATGCAGGTCGCCAGCTGTACATGGGCCTGACCTGGAAGTTCTAAGGCTGGTTTAGCCGTGTAGTCTGCACGGAGATATTGAAGAAGCCGCGCTGGTTACAGCGCGGCTTTTTTAATTCGACGGAGACTGCTTTCCTTCTTCCGCCTGCGGGGGAAGGTGCCCGAAGAGCCTGCCCCCGCGAAGGCGGGGGGCGGATGGGGGCGTTTTTGTTTTTGTTTTTGTTTTTGTTTTCGCTTTTGCTGCTTCAGCTCTTTCCAGCGCATTTTCTATCAAAGAAATCGCAAGGCAAAAGGCAAAGGCCCCCTCACCCCAGCCCCGCTCCGCTCCGCGCCCCCGCCCTTGCGCTGGCGCAAGCGGGAGAGGGGCTAGCATTCCGCATTCCGCAAAATTCTACGTCAACGCCGTCATAACTCCTTTCCGATACGCCGGCCGCTGCTGCAAGCGCGCATACCACGCTGCCAGATGCGGCAGCTCCGGCCGTTGGATAGGCATCTCAAACCAGGCGTAGATAAAGGAACCCAGCGGAATATCGCCCATCGCAAACCGCTCACCGGACAACCAAGGCTGCTTTTTCAACACCGCATCGACCAGCGTCAACAGTTCCCCACAACGCAACAACGCTGCGGCAATACGCGCCTCATCACGATCCGCGGGTGCAGTCCGCACAACACCCCAGAACAGGTCACGGAACGCCACCGCGAAACTCGAGGTAGTCCAATCCATCCACTGTTCGCTGCGCGCCCGCTCAACCGGATCGGACGGATACAGCACGTCCAGCGCATAACGTGCCGACAGGTAACGCACGATGGCGTTGGACTCCCAGACCGGCAGGCCTTGGTCCTCGATCACCGGCACCAGGCCGTTCGGATTCATCGCGCGGTACTCGGCCGTCTGCGTACCACCAAACGCACCGCCGACTTCAATCGACTCATAAGGCAGGCCGATTTCCTCGGCACACCACAGCACCTTGCGCACATTGCTGGAATTGCGCCGGCCCCAGATCTTCAACATTCCGCCACTCCTTTCAACTCAGTTTTCATCGCGCGCTCCCTTGCGTGGCAGCGCGCGTACCGCCGATGACTTGCCGGCACGCTTGACCTCGAACAGGCCGGTGGCATCGATCAACTCGCTCAACTTGCGATAGCCATAATTGCGGGAATCGAACGACGCGCGGTTGGCGATCTGGTTGCCGACGGCGCTGAGCAAGGCCCAGCCCTGCTCATCAGCCACTGCATCCACCGCGCCGCGCAATAGATTGAGTAGCCGCGTGTCACCACGCAGTTCATTGGTGCT
>QFOV01000352.1 GCA_003248565.1 Stenotrophomonas sp. | reverse complement strand
GTCGATGCCCTCGGCCTGCAGCACGCGTGCGGCTTCGACGCCGGCCCAGGTCGCGGCGATCTTGATCAGCACCTTGCTGCGCGGCACGCCGGCCGCTTCATACATGGCGATGAACTCACGTGCCTTGGCAATCGTGGCCTCGGTGTTGTGCGCCTGGTCGGCATCCACCTCGGTGGACACGCGGCCCGGCACCAGCTCGGCCAGCATGGTGCCAACGCCGACCGTCAGGCGATCAACCACGGCATTGGCGATGGCCTGCTTGTCACCGGATTGGGCGCGGCCCCACACCAGCGTCGGGTTGGTGGTGCAGTCGACCGGACGCAGGCGCTTGATGGCGTCGTAATCGCCGGTATCGGCGACGACGACGGACAGTTCGCGCAGCTGCGCGAGCTTGGATGCAGTGCTCATGAGGTGCTCCGGATCAGGCGGGGGTGTCGCCATCATCGACGGCGGCGATGACAGCGGCTGTGTCCTGGTCGAAGGTCGGCGCGGCGAATGGCTGCGGGCCGGGGGTGCGACCAAACACGATGGGACGGGTGATGCCACGGTAGCTGCCCAGCAAGGGGTGCTGCAGCGTGGTGATCATTTCTTCGGCCAGCACCTGCGGGTGCTCGAACATGTCCTCGACCTTGCGCGCGGCCGCGCACGGCACTTCTTCGCCGAACAGCGCTTCCCATTCCAGCGCACTGCGTGCAGCCAGTGCTGCATGCAGCTTGGCCAGCAGTTCGTCGGAATGCTCGGCGCGCTTGCGCACGGTGTCGTAGCGCGGATCGCTGCCCATTGCCGGCAGGCCGATCTTGTCGCACAACGCCTGCCAGAAGCGCGGCGTATTGGCCGAGATGTAGAGATGGCCCTGTGCGGTCGGGTGGATGCCGGTGACGCCGCCCGAGCGCATGTCGCGGCCCACGCCTTCGGGCTCGCCTTCGGCCCAGATCATCCGTGCCGACTGCATGGTCAGCGCACTGCGCAGCAGCGACACGCCCACGTACTGGCCTTCGCCACTGCGTTCACGTTCGAACAATGCCGAGGACACGCCGGCAGCGACCAGCGCGGCGGCGTAGTAGTCGACCACCGAGCCGTACAGGATTTCCGGCGCGCCGCCGGGCTTGCCCTGCATCGCGCACATGCCGGTCATGGTCTGCAGCACCTGGTCGTAGCCGGCCTTGTCCTTGAGCGGACCGTCCTCGCCGTAACCGGTGACCGCGCAGTACACCAGGCGCGGGTTGATCTTGTTCAGGCTGTCGAAATCGATGCCCAGACGGGCCGGCACGCTGGGGCGGAAGTTGTGCACCAGCACGTCGGCCTCGCGCACCAGGCGCATCAGCACCGCACGCTGGTCGGCTTCCTTCAGGTCCAGCACCACGCCGCGCTTGGAGCGGTTCACGCCGAGGAAGGCGCGGCTCTCGGCCTCCAGCGTGGACGGGTACTTGCGCAGGTTGTCGCCAACCGGCGGTTCCACCTTGATCACTTCCGCGCCCTGGTCGGCCAGCAGGGTGCAGCCGTACGGCCCGGCGATATAGGCACTCAGGTCCAGCACGCGCACGCCGCTGAGCGGGCCACGGGCACCATCGCGCTGGGCGATGTCGAACGGAGATGGGTTGTTGCTTGCTGACATTGGCTGCACTCGAATCCTTGATTGCAGTTTCCTCCCGGTGGATGGGAAGAAACATATCGTGCGGGTATTTTCAGCGAGGACAAAAAGCAGGTATCGCGGTGTCATCGCCTTCAAAACCACCGCTGCCTTCACAGTTTCTGGCGACAGGCAGCGGTGACAGGCTTAGTGCGGGGCCAGCGACAGCCAGCTCAGGCGCCAGACGTCGTGTTCGCGGCCACCACAGCGGTAGTAGGGCTCGAACACCAGCGGCGCGCGGCATTCCAGCTGCATCGTCACCGGCGCGCCTTCACCTTCGTCCTGGCCTACCTGCAGCCAGCGCGAGGGATCACCTGCCGGCAGCTTCACCGTTTCATCGGTCTTGAAGCCATCGATCAGCGTGGTCGCATAGACCAGCGGGCCGTAGCTCAAGCCGACGTACTCCCAGCGCAGCACTTCCTGCGCCACCGGCGAGCCGTCGGGTGCACGCGATTCCTGCACATTGATGTTGGCGGCGCGGTGCAGCTGCGGCTGCATCGGCAGCTGTACCGTAACCAGGTCACCGGCCTGCCACTGGCGCTGCAGCTGCACGTAACCGTCCGCAGCGACCTGCACCGGCACGTTGACGCCGTTGACCTGGATGCGTGCGTCTTCAGCCCAGGCCGGGATGCGCAGGCCGATGCTGAAGCTGGCGCTCTGTTCAGGCATCACCCGCAGGCTGATATCGCCATTGAACGGATAGCGGGTCTGCTGCTGCAGCACCACCTTGCCGGCTTCCGCGTGATGAAGCGTGGCTTCACCGGCGCCGTACAGGTTCACCCGCAGGCCACCATCGGCGGCAACGCCATAGGCAATCTGCGGCAGCTCTTCCACCGCCATCGCGCCGGACGACTTGCAGCAGCGCCAGTACGTCGTATGCACGCGCTTGCCGTTGGGGAAGGTGTAGTAACACCAGTCCTCACCGTTCGGCGCCATCGCTGCCAGCAGGTCGTTGTAGGCAGTGCGTTCCAGCTCGTCTGCGTAACGCGCGTGGCCGCTGATGGCCAGCAGCTCGCGGTTGAGCTGCATCCATGCCAGCACCGAGCAGGTTTCCACATAGGCCTGCGGGAAGAACGTACGCGGTGCGTTGAACACCTCGCGCGAGCGATGGGCGACGCCGCCCCACGGGCCGCCGCCCAGGGTCAGGTGCTGCTCGCGGATGTTGTTCCACAGGTTGTCGATGGCCAGCTTGTAATCGGCCTTGCCGGTGGCCTTGTACAGCTTGGCCAAGCCAACAAGATTCCACGACAGCTGGTAAGCCTTGCCGGTGGCGATGAAGGCCGCGTCTTCGTTGGCGATGCCCTTGTCGAGCAGGGCCAGGCGCGGGTTGGCGTTGGCTTGCTGCAGGATCTTCTCGGCCAATGCCAGATAACGCGGCTCGCCGGTGACCAGGTACAGATCGGCGGCCGGGTCCAGCAGCACCGTCGCCGACATGCCGTGGTGGTTGCCCAGGGTGGTGATGTCGATGCCCGATTCCAGCGCCTGCCAGCACAGGTCGGCGATGCGCCGCGCGGCCTGCAGGTAGCTGTCATCGCCCAGCGCACGCCAGGTTTCGAGGAAGCCGAGGATCAGGTAGCTGTGGGTCCAGATGTCCCAGGTGCGCAGCGCCGGTTCGCCGTTCCAG
>QFOV01000351.1 GCA_003248565.1 Stenotrophomonas sp. | reverse complement strand
GCAAAAAGGCGCGGAATCCGCGCCTTTTTGCTTCCTTCAATTTCGCATCAACGCCAGATCCTGATCTGCTCGGCGTCGGTACGCTGCATCGGCTGGCCCGGCTTGCAGCTGAAGCTGGCGCCAAACTCCGGCAGGTTGGACAGCGGTGCATTGCTGCGCCAGCGGCCCGGTGCGCGCACGTCGGTGCTCAGCCGCTGCACGGCTTCGTTCGGCGACAACTGCTGCGCCCACAGGCTGGTCCAGCCCTTGAAGAAGTCCTGCTTGTCGGCGGGCTTGGCATCAGCCTGGGCGGCAGTGAAGGCCTCCAATGCGATCTCCATGCCCGACAGATCCGCCATGTTCTCGTCGCGGGTCAGCTCACCGTTGACTTTGGCATCCTTGACGCCCGGGAACGGGTAGGCGCTGTACTGCGCGGCGACGCGGTTGCCGAGCAGCGTCCAGGCGCTCTTGTCAGCCGGCGTCCACCAGCTGCGCAGTTCGCCCTTGGCGTCGATCATCGCGCCCTTGACGTCGATGGCGCGGCTGACTTCATGCGCGACCAGGCCGCCGAAAGCGCCGAACTTCTCGGCATTGCTGGCGTTGGCGGCAAAGATCGGCCCCTGCAGGGCTGCGGCCGTCACAATCAAGCGGTTCTGGGCGATGTCGTAAGCGATCGACGGCTGCTGCGGCAGCACATCCCAACGGCGGTCGGCGTTGCCCTTGCCGATGCGCTTCATTTCCTGGGCGTGGCGCCAGGTGGAAGCGATCAGGATGTTGCCGCCAAAGCTGCCGCGGCCCATCGGCTGCACGGTGTAGTCCAGATCGCGCAGCGGGGTGCCGATCTCGATCTTCATCGCCGCCAGCTTGGCTTCGGCTTCGGTCTTGGCCTCGGCGCTGAGCCAGGTGCTGCGCTTGACCGCGGTGATCTGTGCTTCGCGGATCTGGTCGACCATGACGCCAGCCTGGCGGCGGGTATCGCGGTTGAGGTAGGTTGCGGCGTATTCGTGGCCCAGCATCGGACCGGCGGCCACGTTGATGGCATCCAGCACAGCGTCCGGGCGCGCCGGGGCGATGGCCTGGCCACGCAGCAGGCGGCCACGGAACTCGAACTCGGCGTCGCGGTAGGCCTTGGACAGGTACGGCGCCATCGCATCGCCCACGCGCCAGCGTAGGTAGGCCTTCCACTGATTGGCCGGCAGACGGCTGACCATGCCGTTGAGCTGCTGGAACAGCGCCGGGTCGGCCAGCGACACCAGGTCGTCGTTCACGCCCTGCGCCTTCAGGAAGGCATCCAACTGCAGGTTGCGATAGCGGCTGTTGAGGTCCTTGGTGGAGACCGGCGCGTAGTTATTGAACGGGTTGTTGATGTCGGCCACCGAGTGCGCGCTGCGTGCCAGTTCGGTTTCCAGCTGGATGACCAGTGCCGATTCGGCATCAAGCTGCGCCGCCGGGGTGCCGGTCAGCGCCAGGATCTGCTTCACGTAGGCGCGATAGCGGCCCATCAGGGCGACGGTGTCGGCATCGGTACGGGTATAGAACGCCGGGTCCGGCAGGCCGGTGCCGCCTTGCATGAAGTAGCCGATATGGCGGTCCAATGCCTTCAGGTCCACGTCCGGGGCGAAATTGAACGCGACCGGGATGCCGACCTGATGCAGGGCAGCGATCGAGGCCGGGATGTCCTTGGCCTTCTTGATGGCGTTGATGCGGGTCAGCAGCGGCGCGATCGGCTTGGAACCGTCGGCTTCGACCGCGGCTTCATCCAGGCCGCTGGCCCAGAAATCGCCAAGCAGCTTCTGCACGTTGCCTTGCGGCGCGGTCATCGCGCGATCCAGCAACTGGCGCTGCTGGGTGCGGGTGTTCTCTGCGAGGGTGCCGAGGGCGCTGACCGCGCCGGTCTGCGGCACCGGATTGGCCTTGAGCCAGTTGCCGTTGGTGGCTTCGTAGAAATCCGTACAGGCCGCGCTCACTGCCGGTGCCCGTGCCGCAGGCTTCTTGCGGGCGGCCTGCGCATCGTTGGTGGACAGCACGGTCACCAGGGAGAAGGCCAAGGCCAGGGTAAGTGGGCGAACGTTGGGCATGTGGTGCATATCCGCAGAAGGACAAAGTGGGCGGAGTTTAACAAGCTGGCGGCGGATTGGTGCCGGGGCAGGGCACGGAATTGGGTACTGCATCAAAACCGGTGGTTGAGGGAGCGGCGTGAGCTGCAGAGCCACAGCGGATGATGCGGTTGGCATTGACCGGTTTGCGTTGATTTCTGGCGCCTTGGGCTTGCTCAGCTTCGCGGCTTACGCCGCTCCCACAATCCTTGTGCGCCGGCAAAAAGAAGGCCCGGCAATGCCGGGCCTTCTTCGGGTCTCACTGCAGGGCAGCGATTACCAGATCACTACCTGCTTGTCGCCAGCACGGACCATCGGCGAACCGGCCTTGCACTGGAACGCAGCAGCGAAAGTCGGCAGGTTCGACGGTGCACCCATGGCACGGAACTGCGCCGGGGCGTGCGGGTCGGTGGCCAGGCGGACCTTGGCGTTCTCGGCGGTGTACTTGGTGCGCCACACGGTCGCCCAGTTGAAGAAGAAGCGCTGGTCGCGGGTGAAACCGTCAACCTTGGCGTCTTCCTTGCCGGCCGAAGCCTTCTGCAGGGCATCGTAAGCCGTGGCCAGACCACCCAGGTCGGCGATGTTCTCACCCAGGGTCAGCGAGCCGTTGACGCTCTGGTCGCCCACCTTGTACTCGTTGAACTGGTTGACCAGCTTGCCGGTCAGGCCTGCGAAGCCCTTCGAATCCGCCGGGGTCCACCAGTTCTCGAAGTTGCCGGTCGGGCCGAAACGGCTGCCCTGGTCGTCGTAACCGTGGGTCATTTCGTGGCCGATGACCGCACCGATACCGCCGTAGTTCAGCGCGTCGTCGGCGTTCGGATCGAAGAAGCAGGATGGCGGCCGGGAACACGATCTCGTTCTGCAGCGGGTTGTAGTAGGCGTTGACGGTCTGCGGGGTCATGCCCCACTCGGTCTTGTCCACCGGCTGGCCGATCTTGGCCAGCGCCCACTTGTAGTTGAAGGCATTGGCAGCACGCACATTGCCCAGGTAGTCATCGTGGGTGGTGCTCAGGCCGCTCCAATCACGCCACTTGTCCGGGTAGCCGATCTTCGGGGTGAAGGTTTCCCACTTGGCGATGGCCTTGGCCTTGGTCTCGTCGCTCATCCAGGTCAGGTTCTGGATGCGGTCCTTCAGCGCGCCGGCCAGGTTCTTGACCAGCTCTTCCATCTTGGCCTTGGACTCGGGCGAGAAGGCGACCTTCACGTACATCTGGCCGAAGGCGTCGCCGGCATCGCTCTCGATCGTGCCAAGCACCTGCTTCCAACGCGGCTTGATTTCCTTCTGGCCGTTCAGTTCCTTGCCGTAGAACGCGTAGTTCTCCTGCACGAACTCATTGCTCAGGTACGGTGCGGCGCCGTCCACGGTGTGGAAGCGCAGGTAGGCGCGCCAGGCTGCCGGGTCGGTGTCGGCCAGCATCTTGCTCACTTCCGCGTGGAAGGCCGGCATCGCCAGCGAGAACGTCTCCGGTGCGGCAATGCCCTGGGCCTGGAAGAACGCGGTCCAGCTGAAGTTCGGGGTCAGCTTGTCGGCATCAGCCACGGTGACCGGGTTGTAGTACAGCGAGACGTCGCGCGACAGCTCGACGCTGGACTTGGAGGCCTTGGCAAGACGGGTCTCGAACTTGATCACGTCCTCGGCCTGCTTGGCGGCGTCGGCCGCGGCCACGCCGCTCAGCTCCAGTACCTTGGCCACGTGGGCCTTGTAGGCGTTGAGCTTGTCGGCCTTGCTGGCGTCGGTGTAATAGGTGGTGTCCGGCAGCCCCAGGCCGCCTTGGCTGGCGTAGGCCATGTTCATGGTGGAGTTCTTGAAATCTGCTTCCGGGCCGAAGCCGAACAGGAAGTTCTCGCCCTTGGCTGCAGTGCTACGCAGGTAATTGGCCAGTGCAGCGGTGTCCTGCAGGCCATCAATCGCAGCCAGGTCGGCCTTCAGCGGGGTGATGCCCAGCGAGTTGATCTTGGCTTCGTCCATGCCCGAGGCCCAGAAGTCGCCGACGATCTTCTCGATGCCGGTGGCGTTCTTCATTGCCGCAGCCTGCTCGGCCAGCTGGTGCTGCACGGCAACCGAGCGCTCGTCGAGGATGGTGAAGGCGCCCCAGCTGGTGCGGTCAGCCGGAATCTCGTTGGCATTGAGCCACTTCTCGTTCACGTAGCCGTTGAAATCGGTACATGCGTCCTTGCTGGCGTCGAGGTCGGCGGCGGTGAAGGCGTTGTAGGCCGGCAGCTTGGACTCGTCCAGCTTCAGCTCGGTGGCGGCCGGGGCAGCGGCGGTGGCCGCCGGCGGGGACTGCTCTTCCTGCTTGGGGCAACCGGTCAGCACGGCGGCGACGGCCAGCGACAGCAGGAGAATCTGGGGTTTGCGAACGATCACGGGAAAGGCCTCCAGGCCGGTTTCAAAGCATGAGTGAGGCCGCGGAGTCCGGGGCCGAAGCAGGAAGATACGCCTGAAACCGATGAGGAAGGGGTGTAGAAGGTCATGGGTCGC
>QFOV01000012.1 GCA_003248565.1 Stenotrophomonas sp. | reverse complement strand
CACCTGCTGCACGGTTTCCAGCCACAGGCGCTTGCGGGTGACTTCCGGCGCGTTCTTGTACTCACCCTGCAACAGGGTGAAGCGGCGGGCGTCACCTTCAGCGCGGGCGACGATGGCCTGCTTGTAACCTTCGGCGGTGGTACGGGCACGTGAAGCTTGGCCGCGCGCTTCCGGTACAACCTTGGCAGCGTAAGCCTGGGCCTCGTTGATCAAACGCTCCTTGACCTGCTGGGCACCGTTGACCTCGTCGAAGGCCGGCTTCACTTCTTCCGGCGGACGTGCGTCAGGCAGGGTCAGGCCGGTCACGCTGAGGCCGGTTTTGTAGGTCTTGAGCGAGGCCTGCAGGCGCTGCTCGGCAACCACGGCCAGCGGACCACGGTTGTTCAGCACGGTATTCAGGTCGGCGCGGCCAACCTGTTCACGCACGGCGCTCTGCGCGGACTGTTCCAGCATCTGGTCGGCATCAACCGTACCGAACAGGTACTCGCGCGGGTCGTCCACGCGGTACTGCACGTTGACCGACACATTGACGATGTTCTCGTCCCGGGTCAGCACCGGCACGTTGCTGCTGAAGGTCTTGATCTGGGTCGCATTGACCTTGACCACCGATTCCAGCGGCCACGGCAGCTTGAAGTTGGGGCCCGGCTGCAGGATGCGCGAATACTCGCCGAAGCGCAGGACCACGCCGCGCTGCTGTTCGCCGATCAGCTGGAAGCTGGAGAACAACAACAGCAGAGCCAACGCGACCAGCACCCAGCGCCAGATACCGCCATCAAACAGGTCGCGCAGCGGTCCGGGCAGTCCACCACCCCAACCTCCGCCATTGCCGCCACGTGGCGTACGCGGCGCGCGGTTGTTGTCCGCACCACCACCGCTGTTGCCGCCGGGTGTATTCCAGGCCATGCATGCTCCATCTGTAAGGGCCAGGCTGCGGGGGCTCCCGCCAAGGACCTGACCATCTATCGAATCCCGATTCTAACAAGGCAGACTCTGAACAGGTTCGGGGCTAGCTGAACCGACGAGGTTTGCCTGCAGATCATTCCCCAGGTGCCTGATCCCGCAGCACGAGCCCAAGCCGAAGCCGGTCCCGCGGTATACCTGCAGGTCCTGTCGGCACCCAGCTTGAATAGGAATAAGGGCAGACCAGCCATTTCACAACAGTTATGGTTGCACTCCCCCGTTCCAATGCAGGCCGACCGATGTCCCCTACCGCCCCGTTTACCGCCTTCCGCATCCACAACGACGACGCCGGCTACCGCAGCGGGCCTGAACAAGTGACTCTGGACCAGCTGAGCCCGGGCGAGGTGGTGATCCGCGCCCGCTGGTCCTCGGTCAACTACAAGGATGCGCTGGCTGGCACCGGCAAGGGCAAGATCCTGCGTCGCTTCCCGCTGGTCGGCGGTATCGACGTGGCCGGCGAGGTTGTCGCCTCCAGCGACCCGGCCTTCCGTGAAGGCGACCAGGTACTGACCACCGGCTGCGGCCTGAGCGAAACCCGTGACGGCGGCTACAGCCAGTACGTGCGCCTGGAATCCAGGTGGTTGATCCCGCTGCCGGCCCAGCTCAGCCTGCGCGAGGCCATGGTGCTGGGCACAGCCGGCTTCACCGCCGCACTGGCACTGCTGCGCATGACCGACAACCGGCAGACCCCGGCCCACGGTCCGCTGGCCGTTACCGGCGCTACCGGCGGGGTCGGCTCGCTGGCGGTAGATATCTTCAGCCAGGCCGGTTACGAGGTGCACGCGATCAGCGGCAAGGCCGAGGCGGCCGACTACCTGACCGCAATCGGTGCCAGCCAGATCCTCGGTCGCGATGCGCTGGCCACCACCCGGCCGATGGAATCGGCACGCTTTGGCGGTGGCCTGGACAACGTCGGCGGCAGCATGCTGACCAGCCTGCTGGCGCAGACCAGCCCTTATGGCAACGTGGCGTCGGCCGGCTTGGCCGCCTCCGGCGAGCTGGACATGACGGTGATGCCCTTCATCATCCGCGGCGTCTCCCTGCTCGGCGTGGCTTCGGCCGGCACCGCCCGCGACATCCGCGAGCAGGTCTGGCAGCGCCTGGGCAGCGACTGGAAGCCGCGTCACCTGGACCGCATCTGTACCCGCGAAGTGAGCCTGGATGGCCTGCCCGAGGTCTTCGCCACGATGCTGGAAGGCAAATCCTTCGGCCGCACCGTCGTAAGAATCGACTGATATCGCCTATCAGCCGCCCTGGCGTGAGGTGCGTCACTTCACGCCAGCGCCGCGCCAGCACTACACTGCCGCCACTACTTGGGGAAAAACATGGCGCGTATCCTGATCGTCGACGATTCACCATCGCAGTTGATGGGCATCCAACGCATTGTGGAAAAGCTGGGGCATGAGATTTTCACCGCAACTGATGGCGCCTCCGGGGTGGAGGTTGCCAAGCAGGTGCTGCCGGACTTGGTGTTGATGGACGTGGTGATGCCGAACCTCAACGGGTTCCAGGCAACGCGCACGCTCAAGCGCGAGGCGACCACGCAGCATATCCCGGTGATCCTGGTGACCACCAAGGATCAGGACACTGATCGCTTGTGGGGCATGCGCCAGGGGGCGAAGGCGTACATCACCAAGCCCTTTACCGAAGACGATCTGTCGGCGGTGATCGCGCAGGTGTTCAGTGCCGAGGCGCCACCGGTTGGGTGAGATGGCTTTCTTGGGGAAAGCTTTTTGAAAGGCGGGCTTTGCCCGCCTTTCTTGTTTTTGGGTGTTGGGTTTGCGTTGGGTTTGCTTTGGGTTTGCTAGCTAGAAGCTTCCCCTTACCCCAACCCCTCTCCCGCAGGCGGGAGAGGGGCTCGGATTGCTTGCGCTCGTAGTGCACTGGCAGCCCCGCATTGCTAGCCCCTCTCCCGCGTGCGGGAGAGGGGTTGGGGTAAGGGGAAGCTCCTGGCCAAAAATCCCAGCCAAAGAAAGAAGAAAAGCGGGCAAAGCCCGCTTCTCTTCAGCTGCAACAGCGCGAACCAAGCCGCGCTCAGTCCTCGCCAAACGCCTTGGCCAGGTCCTTGTACGCCTTGCGCTGGGCTTCGTTGCTCGCTACCGGCGCAATCACTTCCAGCTCCACGATCTGGTCACCGTCCGGGCTGCCGGGCAAGCCTCGACCACGCAGGCGCAGCTTGCGGCCGCTGTCCGAATCGGCCGGCACCTTCAGCTCCACCGCGCCACCCAACGTCGGCACGCTGATGCTGGTACCCAAGGCGGCCTGCCAGGGCGTCACCTGCAACGTGTAAAGAATATTGCGGCCATCCACCTCGAACTGCGGATGCGAGGCGTACTCCACCTCCAGCATCAGGTTGCCGCCGCCACTGCCCTGCCCGCTCAGGCGGATCACCTGGCCCGGGCGGATGCCCTTGGGGACGCGCACGTCGAGCTGGCGACCGTCCACGGTGATGCGCAGGCTGTCGCCACTGTAAGCAGCCTCCAGCGGTACCGATAGCTTGGCGCGGGTATCGCGCATCGGCTGCGGGCCGGCACCACCGAAACCCGGGCCCGGACGACGTCCACCGGCACCTGCGCCACCGCGCTGACGGGCAAACAGGCTTTCGAAGAAGTCGCTGAAACCGCCGTTGGCATTGCCACCGCCGAACACTTCCTCGAAATCAAAGCCCTGCCCACCGCCAAAGCCCGGCGGTGCATTGAATTCCTCGCCCGGGCGATAGCCCTGCGCGCGCAGCTGGTCATAGGCCTTGCGCTTGGCTGGATCGCGCAGCGCCTCATAAGCCTCATTGACCGCCTTGAATTTGTCCTCGGCGCCGGCTTCCTTGCTTACGTCCGGGTGGTACTTGCGCGCCAATCGACGGTAGGCCGTCTTGATCTCGGCATCACCGGCGCTGGGCTCAACCCCAAGCGTGGCGTAGTAATCCTTGAATTCCATCCTCACACCTCTGAAAAAAAGCTGGCCCGACACCTTGCGGCAACGGGCCATCGTGCAATCGGCAAGCACCGTGGCCCCATTCTACCGGGCCACGGCGCCTGCGCAGGTGGAAGTTCGCTCACGCCGTCAGGCGCTGGGCTGGCCCTGCACCACCTGGATGCGGCGCGGTGCCGCCTCGCTGCGCTTGGGAATGCGCACTTCCAATACGCCATTGTGGCTATGGGCCACGATGCCCTCGGCATCGGCGCTGTCAGGCAGCACGAAACGGCGGTTGAAGGCACCCTGGCCGCGTTCACTGCGGGTCAGACGCTGGCCTTCAGCCAGCTCAGGCGCGCTGCGCTGACCGCTGATGGTCAACACGCCCTTTTCCATCTGCACGTCGATGCTGGAAGCATCCACGCCGGGCAGGTCTGCCGAAACAACGAACCGGCCAGTTTCCTCGCGGATATCGACCGCAGGCACCCAGGCTGACGCGCTGCTGTTGGTGACGGTTTCAAGCAATGGCGACAACAACTGATGAATCTCGGACTGGGTCGGCCACTGGCGGTAACGTACGATGCTCATGATGTCCTCCTGCAAGATATGGGGACTGGCATGCCGGAATGGCGCTGCCTTTCCCATGCACACGACGTATTGTGTGAAGACCGCCTTTTCAAGCTGTTGACGCGGTGCTTCCACCGTCTCTTTAAACTTCAATTCAGCCTAGGAGTCCTGCATGTCCATCAACGTTGGCGACCGCATCCCTGAAGTCACTCTCAAGCGTCTGCGCGAAGGGCTGGAAACGATCGACACCCACGCATTGTTCGATGGCCGCAGGGCGGTGCTGTTCGCCGTGCCCGGCGCATTCACCCCGACCTGCTCGGCCCGCCACCTGCCCGGTTATGTCGAGCATTTCGAGGATTTCCGCAACCGCGGCATCGAAGTGTTCTGCATGGCGGTCAACGACCCGTTCGTGATGCAGGCCTGGGCCAAGAGCCAATCGGTACCGGATGGCTTGCAGATGCTGTCAGACGGCAACGGCGACTTCACCCGCGCGCTGGGCCTGGAAATGGATGCCAGCGCCTCCGGCATGGGCATCCGTTCGCGTCGTTTTGCGCTGTACATCGAGAACGGTGTGGTCCGCGCTACATACATCGAACAGCCAGGACAATTCGAGGTATCCGGGGCCGAGCACGTGCTCGCCCATCTCCCCAGCTAGGGGTTCAATAGAAGGAAAGGCCAGCCATGAGCAAGCAGCCCGCCGCCAAGCCGACAAAAGCAACGCAGTTGGCAGGAATCACCGATCGGAAAACCCTGCGCGCCAACGCGCGCAAGAGCATCGAGGATGGCGCGGTCACGCCCACCTACAGTGCCAACCGCCCAGCGGTGATCAAACTGCTCAACGACGCGCTGGCCACCGAATGGGTGTGCGTGCTGCGCTATTACCGGCATTACTACATGGCCAAGGGCATGCTCGCCGACTCGGTCAAGGCCGAGTTCCTTGAGCACGCGCAGCAGGAGCAGGCACATGCCGCCCTGCTATCCGAACGCATCGTGCAACTGGGCGGCGAACCCGACCTCAATCCGGACACCCTCACCGCCCGCGCACACGCCGAATACAAGGAAGGCGGCAATCTGCGCGACATGGTGCGCGAGAACCTGATCGCCGAGCGCATCGCCATCGACAGTTACCGAGAGATGATCAACTTCATCGGCGACAAGGACACCACCACCAAGCGCATCCTGGAGCAGATACTGGCGCAGGAGGAGGAGCATGCCGACGATTTCGCTGACATGCTGGAAGGCTGGATAGGTGAGTAAGCCGGAGACGTGGTAGAGCTGAGCCATGCTCGGCTGAAGCTTTACCGACAAACCCAACGTTGTAGAGCCGAGCCATGCTCGGCTGGAGCTTTGCCGACAAACCCATGTTGTAGGAGCGGTGTAAGCCCCGAAGCTGACACCAATGAAATTGCAGGGATCGCTGCAACTTGATTCATTTGTTGTTTCGCGGCTTACGCCGCTCCTACAAGCGGGCGGTATTGCTGGCAACGCCCCTGCCGAGCATGGCTCGGCACTACAGGGCACTGCTGGGAAAGCCCCTGTCGAGCATGGCTCGGCACTACATTGCGCTTCTCAGTTCACTACGCGGAAGCGGACGCGCGTCCATGTGCCGTCGGCAGCCAGCGCCGTCAGGGTGTGTTCGCCGGCATCGTTGAAGTCGCGGGTGAAGGTGCGTGCGCCTTGTGTCTGCGCTATCCAGCGGCCGTCGAGCAGCCATTCAATCGTCGCTTCGCTGCCCAGCGCGCGCAGCTGCAGGCGCGGGCCATGCTGTGCACCCGGCGGGCGCGCCAGCGTGGCCAGGTCATTCAAGCCATCGATATGCAGTACGCCATCGGACTGCCGCCCGTCATCGGCGCAGTCCGCTGCCAGAGGCGGCAGGCTTTGTGCCTGCCGTTGCGCCACGGTCAGCCAAGGCGACGCCATCGCTGGCCAGCGTGCGATCTCCCGGTCCTCGACCTGTGGATGGCCTTCGCAGCCGGGCGACAGCCGCTGGCCCGTCGTTGCATCCACCTGGTAGCGCATGCGCCCGGATTGCCAGAACCTTGCCTCACGCTCAGGGAAGCTTGGCGGCACCACGCCGTCCAACACCCAGGCGGGGAAGCGGCGCTGGCACATCGCAGGCGGCGTCTGCTCGGCGGCAATGCCCAGTGGCCAGCAGATCTCGACTTCGCTGACGCTGTCCGGACGTGCGCGCACGGCGTTGTCACCGGCCTGGCGCGGCAGACTGTCGATCACCTCGAACATCAGCGGCAAGGCCGTCACCGCGCCGTACTGCCCCGGCAACGGCGTGCCATCCGGACGACCGACCCAGACGCCGACGGTATAGGAGCGGGTGCCGCCGATTGCCCAGGCGTCGCGGTAGCCGTAGCTGGTACCGGTCTTCCACGCCACGCGCGGGCGGTTGCCAGTATCGAAGGTACCCACGCCATAGCCCGGTCGCGGATTGGATTCGAGCACATCGCGCACGATCCATGCGGCACCCGGCGATACCAGCCGGCGCTCGATGCGAGGGTCGTTCGGCGTGTAGCGGACGCGACCGGCGATACCTTCCCGGTTGAGCGCGGAGAACGCACCGACCAGATCCTCCAGGCGCGCCCCGGTACCACCGAGTATCAACGCAAGGCTGGGCTGCGTGCCATGCGGGAAACGCAGATTGATGCCGGCATTACCCAATCGTGCAGCGAACCGCGATGGGCCAACCCTGTCCAGCAGATCCACCGACGGCACGTTCAAGGACAAGCGCAAGGCAGTTGCCGCGCCAACCGGTCCGTTGAAAGCCGCATCGAAATTGCCGGGACGGTAGCCACCAAAACTCTGCGGCGCATCGACGATCAGGCTCTCTGAATGGATCAGCCCATCATCCAGCGCCATGCCATACAGGAACGGCTTGAGCGTTGAACCCGGCGAACGCCACGCCTGCACCATGTCCACATGGCCAAGCCGCGCCTTGTCGGCAAAGGTGACCGAACCGACATAGGCGCGCGCTTCCAGCGTGTTGTTGTCCATCACCAGCAGCGCGGCCGAGGTGCGTTCCGGCAGTTGTGAGAAATAGGAAGAGACACGTTCTTCCAAAGTACGTTGCAGGCCGCTGTCGATCGTGGTTTCGATCTGCGGTACTCGTGGATAAGTGCTGCGCATGCGCTGCGCCAGCAGGGCGGCATGCAAAGGCTGTTGCAGTGAACGTGCCACCACCGGCTCGATGCGCGCATCGGCGACATCGTCAGCCGACCACACCTTGAGCTCGGCCATGCGTGCCAGCACCTTGTCGCGGGCGCGCTGTGCGGCTTCCGGGTGCCGATCAGGACGCAGCCGGCTGGGCGACTGCGGCAGCACCGCCAGCAATGCGGCCTCGGCCTGCGACAGATGCGTGGCCGACTTGCCCAGATAGGCCCAACTCGCCGCTTCCACACCTTCGATGGTGCCGCCGTAAGGCGCGCGCTCCAGGTACAGGTCAAGGATCTGTGCCTTGCTCAGGTGCACTTCCAGCTGCAGCGCACGCAGCAGCTGTTTGAGTTTGCCCCAGGGCGTGCGCGTATGCGGATCGAGGATGCGCGCGACCTGCATGGTCAGGGTCGAGCCACCGGAGACGATGCGTCGCTCCAGCAGCATCTGCTTGCCAGCGCGCGCAAGCGCCCACGGGTTGATGCCGGGGTGGCGCCAGAACCAGCGGTCTTCGTAGGTCAGCAAGGCCTGCAGGTACAGCGGCGAGATGGTCTTTGCATCAGCCGGGTAACGCCACACGCCTTCTGCATCAGCGAAGGCACGCAGCGGTGTGCCGTCGCGCGCGACCACCAGCGTGCTGGTGTCGCGTGATTTCGGCAGCGGCAACGGAAATGCCAGGTCCAGCACCAGCAGCAAGGCCAGCAGGGCGGCAAGCGCCCAGCGCAGATTGCGGAGCGTGAAGATGGTGCGCACGCGGGTGGCAACATGTTTCAGCCTGGGGGCGTGCGTGTTCACTGTGGATGGTTCTTCAAACGTTGCCTGTGGAGCAGGGGCGGAATGGCTTGGCCGTGGGAGAGCTTACCCCTCCCCAGCCCTCCCCTTGCCGTTGGCAAAGGGAGGGAGCAGGAGCAGCTGCCTGACGCCGCGTTTGCTGACTGTGCCGCTGCGGCGGAACGGCTTGGCCGTGGGAGAGCTTACCCCTCCCCGGCCCTCCCCTTGCCGTTGGCAAAGGGAGGGAGCAAGCGACTACGGCTGCACCACCGTGATGGTGCTGGGGTTGGAACGACCCACGCCGCGCATGTCCGGACGGTACATGTCCTCGGCCAGCGGCGGCGGCACCATGTACGTGCCAGGAGTGACTGCACGCACCAGATAGAACACGTGCGCTGTGCTGCCACGCGACAGCTTCAAGGCGGCCACATAGCGGTCGTCGCGGAACTCCTCGTGCTTGACGTCGGCAGCGCTGGAGCGGTCACTCACCTTGACCTCGCCCACCACCACGTCGGCCCACTGCTTGGCATCGCCAAGGTTGAAGTTCTCGATTTCCAGGCCGGCCGGCAACAGGTCGGTGAGCAAGGCATCGGGCATGTTCGTGTTGGAAGTGACGCTGAGGCGCACGATCAGGGCCTCGCCTTCCTTCAACGGACGCGGCGTCCACGGCTTGCCGTCGGTGCCGAACCAGGAACGCTCGATGCCGATCACGCTGTTGTCCGGTGCCGGCGGCTGGCGCGGGATGCCGGCAACGTCGAGGCTGGCGAACATCGGCGCCTCGCCCTGCGGCGAGAACCGTACGCCCTGCGCCAGCTGCGCCATGTCGAACACGCGACCAAAGGCCTTGCGTGCACTGATGTCCTCGACCTTGTCGCCAACCGCCAGTTCGCCGGACACCAGCTTCTTCTGGTTGGCCATCAAGGCCTTGCCCAGGCGCGCCAGTGCCACCTGCTCCTGCGTGCTCAGCCACATCAGGCCACTGCCACGACGCACGTCCAGCGTGCGTCCCAGATCGATCACGCGCGCGTCGTATTCCGGCTTGGACAGGCCGCGCTCATGCAGCAGGGCGATCATCAAAGCCTCGTCGCGCAGGCGGGTGCCGTAGTCGCCGAAGTATTCCGGACGGTCGGCGCTGGACTTGGCGAAACCCGCGGCGATCGCCGCCTGGCCACGCTTGCTGTCGCCCTGGATCGCCAGGGCCGCACCCAGATGGACCAGCGACAGGCCGGTCACCGCCTTGCTGCGCTCGTTGTCCCACAGCGTGCGCAGCGTACCCAGCGGTGCGCGGTTGACCCGTGCCAGCACATAGCCGGAATAGGCCTGGTTGGCGAACTTCAGGCCGTCACGGCGATCACTGCCGTAGAACTGGTTGCCGCCGCTGAGCAGGTCTTCGCTGATCCGGTTCAAGGCCTTCTGCAGCACGTTCTCCGGCACCGCGAAGCCTGCGTCCTTGGCGTCGAGCAGGAACTCGGCGACATACGGCGTCAGCGCCGGATTGATGTAGTCGTCATCGCCCCACATCGAGAAGTTGCCGTTGGACACCTGCATCGACGCAAGCCGGCCGAACGCACCTTCCATGCGCTCACGACGGACCTTGGCATCCAGGCCATCGGCACCAAGCATCGCCGACGTGGCCTCATCCAGCATCAGCGCTGCATACCCCTTGCTGGTGGTCTGTTCGGCGCAGCCGTAGGGATAGTTCAAGGCGCCCTGCAGGGCCGAGGCGAACGGGATCGGCGGCAAGGCACTGACCAGCATGCGCGCATTGACCGAACCGCCCATCAAGCCATTGGCAAAGCTGCTGTCCAGGGTGATCGGTGCCAACGGATCCAGGGTACGGGTCTGCGAGCGCAGCACCGACGGCCACGCCGCACGCACCGGCAGGTCGTAGCGGCGATCCACCTTGAAGCCATTGCCGTCCACCCGCACCCGCACCTTGGCCACGCTATAGCCTTCCTGCGCGCTCAGCGGGAAGCTCAGCGTGCTCTTGGCGTCCGCCGCCAGTTGCACCGTACGGGTCGACTCAGCGATGCCGAGCGGGCCTTCACCGTCGACGCGCACGTTGAACTCGCCGGGCTTGCCGGTGAAGTTCTGCACGTCGAGGGTGACCGTGCTGCGATCGCCCGGTGCCATCACCCGCGGCATGCTGGCCTCGGCCAGGATCGGCGCGCGCACCAGCGTTTCCACATCGCGGTTGCCGTAGCGGTCGGCCGAATAGACCATCGTCGAAACGCGCAGGGTGCCGTTGAAATCCGGCACCTGCAGGCGCACCCGCGCATCGCCCTTGGCATCCAGCGCCACCGGCCCGGAGAACAGGTCCACTGTCTGCACGCGTGCGGTCGGCCGTTTGGCCTGCGGCAAGGCCGCCAAGGCCATGTCGCCGCCGAACTTCAACTTGCCGCTATTGCCCTCGAAACTCTCGATCACGCGGCCGTAGATGTCATAGGCATCCACGCCCAGCCGACGCTGTGCGAAGAAGTGCCCGGGTGCATCCGGCACCGGGAAGCGGGTGATGTTGAGGATGCCCACGTCCACCGCCGAGACGGTGACGTGTGCCGGCTTGCCGGCCAGCTCGGGCGCGCTGACGGTCACCGTCATCGGCTGTTCCGGGCGCATCTGCTTGGGCGCGATCAGGCCGACCGCGACACGGCGGTCGCGGCGGTCCATCGGCACATGCGCGACACCAACGGCACGCGCCGGGGTGATCTTGCTCGGCGCGCTGCCACCACGGAATACCAAAGCGGTGATGTAGACATCATGCCGCTCCCAGTCCTTGCTGACCGGGATTTCAAACGTGCTGCCCGGCTTGGCGTCGATGTCCTGCACGTACAGCATGCGGTCGCTTTCCACCATCAACACGCCACGGCCGGCATGCGGCGGAGTCAACGTGACCTTGACGGTGTCACCGGCGCGATAAGCGTTCTTGTCCAGCGACAGCTTGACCTTGTCAGGACGTGCATCCAGCCCACGGTTCTGATCGTCCCAGCTCCAACCGGCGCGGAACGGATAGCGCATGGTCAGGCCGGTGGCCGGATCAAACACGTCCACCCGGTACTCGCCCCACTCAACCGGGAAATCGAAGCGGGCCGAGGTGGCACCGGCATCGATGGTGCGGGTTTCCTTGTTCTCGAAGCGGCGGGTGAAGTCGTAGTCCCAGCGGTTGTCGGTATAGGTCCAGTGGTAGTCGCGCAGTTCGCGCACCAGGGTGACCTTCAGCCCCTTGGCCGGCTGCGGCTTGCCGTCGGCATCCACCCGCATCAACTCGAAGCGGGCATTGGCGTTGGCATCCGCACCGTCGGTGTCGTTGAACAGCGGGCGCAGGGCGACCAGCGCAGGTGCCGGCCACATCACCCGCTTCAGGGTGCGGGTAACGGTGCGGCCACCGGTTTCATAGACACTTCCGGACAGCAGCGCAGCCACGGTGGTGGCCTTGCCTGCCTCGGCCGGCAAGGCGACGTCCTCGCGCAGCTTGCCGTCCTTGGGCAGGGTGGTATCGATCACGTCATTGGCTTCGCGCGGCAGCTGCACGGTCGGGTCGCCGAAGAACCAGCCCGGCATCGACTCGACCGGGTGTTGCTCCACCGCCACCGCCAGTCGCGCGGTGAAGCGGTTGCCGTCGGCCGGTGCGCCATACAGATAGGCCGCATCGGCCTGCAGCTTCAATGCCTCGCCCGGCTTCAGCGTCTTCTGCGCGCTGGCCAGGTCCAGCTTCATGCGCTCGGGCAGGAACTCCTCGATGCGCAGGGTCATGCCCTGCACCGCCTCCTTGCTGGCCGGATCGGTGCGGAACTCGACAGTCCAGCGCCCGGTTGGTGCCTCCATCGGAATGGTCTGCTCGAACGCGAAATAGCCCTGCTCGCCCGGCTGCAGGCGTGTCTCGCGGAAGGTCTTGCCGTCCGGCTGCTTGAGCCGCAGGAACACCGGCTGGCCGCCGGTGGCCGGCCCGGCCAGGGTCTTGCCGTCGTTGTCGCGCAGCAGCGCGGAGATGCGCACGGTCTCGCCCGGGCGGTACAGATCGCGCCCGGACCAAGCGAATACGTCGAAATTGGCGTTCTGGCGCCCGGCCACCGCGAACTCGCTCAGGTCCAGCGCAGGCTGGTTGAACGGCAACATGGTGGTGTCGCTGCCACTGCTGGCGACCAGCACGTGGGCGGCATCCAGCGTGTAGTTGAGCAAGGCGTTGCCGTTGCCGTCGGTCTGGCCCTTGAGGATGACCTCGCCCTTGCCGTCGATGACCTTCAGCTCGACCTTCTTGGCCGGCGCGCCGTCGGCCAGCGAGGCGGTGTGGACGAACAGCTTGTCCTTGTAGGCGCGGGTATGCAGGCCGATGTCGCTGACAGTGAAGAACGAGGTATCGAATTCGCTGTCGAAACTGCCCGTGCGCTTCATCACCGCGAAGTACAGGCCGGGCTGCTGCAGCTCCTTCACGTCCTGGATCGGCAGATAGGTCAGCACCCGCTCGTTCTGCTTGCCGCCGAGGATGAAGCGGTTGACGTAGACCGGCTCGGCCAGCTGGTTGAGCGGGGTCTTGTCACCGTACTCGCTGTCCAGCTCCCAGCTGCCACGGCGACCGCCGCGCTGGTACTGGCTGAAGAAGGTGGGCAGGTCCTTTTCGCGCACGCGCAGGAACTCCACGTCCACCTCGGGCACGTTCACCGATACCACCGGCAGGCCGCGGCTTTCGCGGGCCGGCAGCACGCTGCCCTGCGAGGCGAAGCCTACTGCAGGATCCAGCTCGCCGGTGAAGACCTTCTGCTTCACTTCCGTGCCCAGCCGGTTGCCATCGGCCGCCAGCAGGTCGGCCGAGATGATCAGCGTGTATTCCTTGGCTGCCTCCACATAGGGATAGCGCAGGGTCTTGCCGTCATCGGACAGCGACCAGCTGCTGTCCTCGTTGCCGACCTTCTCCTCGAAGCGCAGCAACTTGTCGAAGTCCTGGGTGCCGACCAGCGGGCGCGAGAACTCCACCGCCAACGCAAGGCCGTCACCACCCTTCTGGTCCGGGTAGGCGCGCAGCATGGCAAAACCCTTGACCTCTTCCTGCTTGGTCTGGATCGCCTCACCGCTGGCGCCGGGCAGCTGCCCGGTTTCGTTCCTGCTGCATCCTGCAACCAAGGCCAGCGCCACCAAGGCGACCGCAGCCCAACGCATACCCTTCAACATCCTGTTACCCATGGCGTCCTCCCGCAGATCGCCGGAGTATAACCAGCCTGCTTGTAAGGGCTTGTGTAGCAAGCTGCCCTCTGCTGGGGATTTGTCTGGAAACCCGCCAGGCGTGCTACACCCGCTACATGTGGGTCCTCGAAATCGCAAAAAGCATAAGGGCCACTGATCCCAGCAGCCCTTGCTCTTCTTTCGCCTCCCTCATTGCCATGGACGGAGCGCGATATCAGAACGCATCACCGGGCACGCGCACCCAGCCTTCCATCAGGATGCGGGCACTGCGGCTCATCACCGCCTTGGTGACCGTCCACTGACCATCAACCAGCGCGACCGCCGCACCGACGCGCAGCGTGCCGGAAGGATGGCCAAAGCGCACCGCATCACGCTGGCCGCCGCCGGCGGCGAGGTTGACCAGCGTGCCCGGCACTGCCGCTGCCGTGGCAATTGCCACCGAGGCGGTGCCCATCATCGCGTGGTGCAGCTTGCCCATCGACATGGCGCGGGCGTTGAGGTCGATGTCGGCGGCGTGGATCTGCTTGTTGCCGCTGGACAGGTAGTCCTGCGGCGGTGCCACGAAGGCGACCTTGGGTGTGTGCTGGCGTTTGAGCGCTTCTTCAGGGCTCTTGATCAGGCCCATGCGCAGGGCGCCGGCAACGCGGATCGCCTCAAGCTTTGCCAGTGCCGTCTTGTCCTCATTGATGGCCGGCTGCAACTCGGCACCGGTGTAACCGATATCCGTTGCATTGATGAAAACCGTGGGGATGCCGGCGGTGATCATCGTCGCCTGCAGCTTGCCGACCCCGGGCACATCGAGTTCGTCGACCAGGTTGCCGGTGGGGAACATCGCGCCGCCGCCCTCGCCTTCGCCCTCATCGGCCGGGTCGATGAACTCCAGCACGATTTCCGCTGCCGGGAAGGTCACGCCATCGAGATCGAAATCACCGGTTTCCTGCACCTGTCCGTTGCTGACCGGCACGTGGGCAATGATGGTCTTGTTGATGTTGGCCTGCCAGATGCGCACTACGCAGATACCATTTTCCGGCACACGAGCGGGATCAACGTAGCCTGCATGCAGCGCGAACGCACCAGCACCAGTAGACAAATTCCCGCAGTTGCCTGACCAGTCGACGAAGTCGGTATCGATCGACACCTGTCCATACAGATAATCCACATCGTGGTCGGGCTTGCTGCTGGGCGAGATGATCACGCACTTGCTGGTGCTGGAGGTGGCGCCGCCCATGCCGTCGGTGTGCTTGGCGTAGGGATCAGGGGAGCCGATAACCCGCTGCAATAAGCGGTCACGTGCCTGGCCCGGCTGTTGGGCGCTGGCTGGCAGGTCTTCCAGGCGGAAAAACACGCCCTTGGAGGTACCGCCGCGCATGTAGGTTGCCGGGATCTTGATCTGGGGGATGTGGGACATGGTGCGGGTTTCCTTGCTTCGATCGTGATGTGGAAGGCCGGATGCGATGCTAGCCGCCCATGCCCTCACCCCAACCCCCGCTCCGCGCCCCGGCCCTTGCGCTGGCGCAAGGGCGTTCGTGGGGCCGCGAACCAGGGGTTTGCTTACAGGCCCCCTCTCCCGCGCGCGGGAGAGGGGCTCAAGTCATGCGTTTGCCGATTCCAGGAAGTCCTGCGCAAACCGCTGCAGTACGCCGCCGGCCTCGTAGATCGCCACTTCTTCATCCGAATCCAGGCGACAGGTCATCGGCACCCTGACCACTTCACCGTTGCGGCGGGTGATGACCAGGGTCAGATCGGTACGCGGGGTGCGCAGGCCGATCACGTCATAGCTCTCGGTGCCGTCGATGCCCAGCGTGTTGCGGTTGGTGCCCGGTTTGAACTCCAGCGGCAGCACGCCCATGCCGATCAGGTTGGTGCGGTGAATACGCTCGAAGCCTTCAGCTGCAATCGCCTCCACACCGGCCAGACGCACACCCTTGGCCGCCCAGTCACGCGAGCTGCCCTGGCCGTAGTCGGCACCGGCGATGATGATCAGCGGCTGCTTGCGCTCCATGTAGGTCTCGATTGCCTCCCACATGCGCATGACCTTGCCTTCCGGCTCCACCCGCGCCAGCGAGCCCTGCTTCACACTGCCGTCTTCGTTGCGCACCATCTCGTTGAACAGCTTGGGATTGGCGAAGGTGGCGCGCTGTGCGGTGAGGTGATCGCCGCGGTGGGTGGCGTAGGAATTGAAGTCCTCTTCCGGCAAGCCCATCTTGGCCAGGTATTCACCCGCCGCGCTGGACAGCAGGATCGCGTTGGACGGCGACAGGTGGTCGGTGGTGATGTTGTCCGGCAGCACCGCCAGCGGAAGCATGCCGCGCAGCGTACGCTCACCGGCCAATGCACCCTCCCAATACGGCGGGCGGCGGATGTAGGTGCTCTGCGGGCGCCAGTCGTACAGCGGACTGACCTTCTCGCCATGCTCGACGCGGACGTTGAACATCGGGTTGTAGACCTTGCGGAACTGCTCCGGCTTGACCGCTGCCTTCACCACCGCATCGATCTCGGCATCGCTCGGCCAAATGTCCTTCAGGCGCACTTCGTTGCCATCGGCGTCCACACCCAGCACGTCCTTCTCGATGTCGAAGCGCACGGTACCGGCAATGGCGTAGGCGATCACCAGCGGCGGCGAGGCCAGGAAGGCCTGCTTTGCATACGGGTGGATGCGGCCATCGAAGTTGCGGTTGCCCGACAGCACCGCAGTGGCGTACAGGTCGCGATCAATGATCTCCTGCTGGATCTTCGGGTCCAGCGCGCCACTCATGCCGTTGCAGGTGGTGCAGGCGAAAGCGACGATGCCAAAGCCCAGCTGCTCCAGGTCCGGCAGCAGGCCGGCTTCTTCCAGATACAGTTGCACTGCCTTGGAACCCGGCGCCAGCGATGACTTCACCCACGGTTTGCGGGTCAAACCACGCGCATTGGCATTGCGCGCCAGCAGCGCGGCGGCAATCACATTGCGCGGATTTGAAGTATTGGTGCAGCTGGTGATGGCAGCGATGATCACCGCGCCATCCGGCATCAGGCCTTCGGCTTCCTCGCCCCTGCCGCTGAGCAGCTTGGCTTCGTCAGCGATGCCGCGCTCGGCCAGGTCCGACACCGGCAGGCGCTTGTGCGGGTTGCTGGGGCCGGCCATGTTGCGCACCACGCTGGACAGGTCGAACTCAACGACGCGCTCGTACTGCGCGGTTTCCAGTGCGTCCGCCCACAGACCGGTGGTCCTGGCGTAATTCTCGACCAGCGCGATCTGCGCCTCCTCGCGGCCGGTCAGTCGCAAATAGTCGATGGTCTGCTGGTCGATGTAGAACATCGCGGCGGTTGCGCCGTATTCGGGGCACATATTGGAGATGGTGGCGCGGTCACCGATGGTCAGTGCGGCGGCGCCTTCGCCAAAGAACTCAAGGTAAGCGCCAACCACGCGCTCCTTGCGCAGGAACTCGGTGATCGCCAGCACCACGTCGGTGGCGGTGATGTTCGGCTGCGGCTTGCCGGTCAGCTTGACGCCGATGATGTCGGGCAGGCGCATCCACGAGGCGCGACCCAGCATCACGTTCTCGGCTTCCAGGCCGCCAACACCAATGGCGATGACGCCCAGCGCGTCCACATGCGGGGTATGGCTGTCGGTGCCGACGCAGGTATCCGGGAAGGCCACCCCGCCCTGCTGGTAAATCACCGGCGACATCTTCTCCAGATTGATCTGGTGCATGATGCCGTTGCCCGGCGGAATCACATCGACGTTCTCGAAGGCCAGCTTGGTCCAGTCGATGAAGTGGAAGCGGTCTTCGTTGCGGCGGTCTTCGATGGCGCGGTTCTTGGCGAACGCGTCCGGATCGTAGCCACCGCATTCCACTGCCAGCGAGTGATCGACGATCAGCTGCACCGGCACCACCGGGTTGACCTTGGCCGGGTCACCGCCCTTGTCGGCGATGGCGTCACGCAGACCCGCAAGATCGACCAGTGCGGTCTGGCCGAGGATGTCGTGGCAGACCACGCGCGCCGGGAACCAGGGGAAATCAAGGTCGCGCTTACGCTCGATCAGCTGCTTGAGCGAATCGGTGAGCGTGGCCGGATTGCAGCGGCGCACCAGGTTTTCGGCCAGTACGCGCGAGGTATACGGCAGCGTGGCGTAGGCGCCGGGCTGGATGGCATCGACTGCGGCGCGCGCATCGAAGTAGTCGAGCGTGCTGCCTGCGAGGTGTTTGCGGTAATCGGTATTCATGGCTGGCCTGTGAGGGTCTGGGCTTGCTGGTGTGCTTTGGGTTGTGCGCGAATGCCGCAAACCCACAGCAGCACATGGAATCTGAAGTATCCCTTCTCCCGCATGCGGGGGAACAAAGGGCCTGCCCCCGCGAAGGCGGGGGTGCCCAAAGGGCGGATGGGGGAGCTTTGGCTTTGGCTTTGGCTTTGGCTTTGGCCTTTTCCAAAAGCGAGAAGCTGCTCCACGTGCCAGGAGCTTCCCCTCACCCCAACCCCTCTCCCGCAGGCGGGAGAGGGGCTTTATCTCGCTTGTGGCGAAGATGGCTTTGTCTCCATCAAGCGCGCTTGTCCAACGGCACGAAGGTCTGGTCTTCCGGGCCGGTGTAATTCGCGCTCGGGCGGATGATCTTGCCGTCGATGCGCTGCTCGATGATGTGCGCACTCCAACCTGCGGTACGTGCAATCACGAACAACGGGGTGAACATCGCGGTCGGCACGCCCATCATGTGGTAGCTGACGGCGCTGAACCAATCCAGGTTCGGGAACATCTTCTTGATGTCCCACATCACCGACTCAAGACGCTCGGCGATGTCGTACATCTTCATGTTTTCCTGCTCGGCGGACAGCTCGCGCGAGACGTCCTTGATCACCTTGTTGCGCGGGTCGGACACGGTGTAGACCGGGTGACCGAAACCGATCACCACTTCCTTGCGCTCGACGCGGGCCTTGATGTCGGCTTCGGCTTCGTCCGGGGTTTCATAACGCTTCTGCACTTCGAAGGCGACTTCATTGGCGCCACCGTGCTTCGGTCCACGCAGTGCGCCGATGCCGCCGGTGATGGCGCTGTACATGTCGCTGCCGGTGCCGGCGATGACGCGGCAGGCGAAAGTCGAGGCGTTGAATTCATGCTCCGCATAAAGGATCAGGCTGGTGTGCATGGCCTTGACCCAGGACTCGCGTGGCTGCTCGCCGTGCAGCAGGTGCAGGAAGTGGCCACCGATCGAGTCATCGTCGGTCTCCACGTCGATGACCTTGCCGTTGTGGCTCCAGTGGTACCAGTACAGCAGCATCGAACCCAGCGAGGCCATCAGCTTGTCAGCGATGTCGCGTGCGCCCGGGTGGTTGTGGTCGTCCTTCTCCGGCGACACGCAGCCCAGCACGGAAACGCCGGTGCGCATCACGTCCATCGGGTGCGCCGACGGCGGCAGTTCTTCGAGCGCGGCCTTCACCGATGCCGGAATGCCACGCAGCGCCTTCAGCTTGGCCTTGTAGGCACGCAGCTCGGCCTTGTTCGGCAGCTTGCCGTGCACCAGCAGGTGGGCAATTTCCTCGAACTCGCTGGTGTTGGCCAGGTCCAGGATGTCGTAGCCACGGTAGTGCAGGTCGTTGCCGCTGCGGCCAACGGTACACAGGGCGGTGTTGCCGGCAGCGGTACCGGACAGGGCGACGGACTTCTTCGGCTTGAACGCGGGTGCGGTGGTGGATTCAGACATGGTGTGAACCTCGATCAGATGCGGGATTTTGATGCCCCTCTCCCGCCGGGAGAGGGGTTGGGGTGAGGGTGCAGTCAGCCACAAAGACTTCGTCGTACCCTCATCCGGCGCTACGCGCCACCTTCTCCCACAGGGAGAAGGAAGTGCTGTTACTTCTTCGCAGCAAACGTCTTGTCCAGGCTGCGCTCGAATTCGTGGTAGCCAATACGGTCATACAGCTCCTCGCGGGTCTGCATGCTTTCCACCACATTACGCTGGTGGCCATCACGGCGGATGGCTTCGTAGACGTTCTCGGCCGCCTTGTTCGCTGCACGGAACGCCGACAGCGGGAACAGCTGCATCGCCACACCGGCCGAGGCCAGTTCATCACGGCTGAACAGCGGCGTCGCGCCAAATTCGGTGATGTTGGCCAGCAACGGCACCTTCACCGCGTCGGCGAAGCGCTTATAGGTCTCCAGGTCGTAGGCAGCCTCGGCAAAGATGCCGTCTGCGCCAGCTTCCACGCAGGCCAGCGCGCGCTCGATGGCCGCGTCTACGCCTTCCATCTGGATGGCATCGGTGCGGGCGATCAGGAAGAAATCCGGATCGGTCTTGGCATCGGCGGCAGCCTTCACCCGGTCGACCATTTCACCCTGCGAGACGATTTCCTTGCCCGGGCGGTGGCCACAACGCTTGGCGCCCACCTGATCCTCGATATGGCAGGCAGCAGCACCGGCCTTGATCAGCGACTTCACCGTGCGCGCGATGTTGAACGCGCTTGGGCCGAAACCGGTGTCGATATCGACCATCAACGGCAGATCGCAGACATCACTGATGCGGCGCACGTCGATCAGCACGTCTTCCATGGTGTTGATACCCAGGTCCGGCAGGCCTAGCGAGCCGGCAGCAACGCCGCCGCCGGACAGGTAGATGGCGCGGTAACCGGCGCGCTTGGCCAGCAGGGCGTGGTTGGCGTTGATCGCGCCGACCACCTGCAACGGGGATTCGGCGGCCAGTGCGGCGCGGAATGCAGCGCCGGCGGAAGAAAGACTCATGGGTGGCTCCTGGCTTGTGGCTGGGCGGAGGCGAGCATGCCATTCCGCTGTGACGGTTAATCTGTCACCATCAGATGCATTGATCAATCTTGATTTAATAAATCAATATATTGAATACGCCATGTCCGACGCCCTCGACCCCGAACTGATACCCGCCAGTGAAGCCTGTGCCCTGCTCGGCATCAGCGCCGCCACGCTGTACGCCTATGTCAGCCGCGGCCTGCTCAGCTCGCGGCCTGGCACCTCGGCGCGCAGCCGCGTGTACCTGCGGGCGGAAGTCGAGCGCCTGGCGCAGCGCAAACAGGCCGGGCGCGGTGCCGAGCGCGGTGCCGCGCAGAGCCTGGACCGCGGCCTGCCGGTGCTGGAAACCCGCATCTCGCTGATCCGTCCGGATGCGCCCTATTACCGGGGCCGGTCAGCCGTGGCTGCCGCGCAGGCCGGTGCCACGCTGGAAGACATCGCGCGCCTGCTATGGGAATGCGAGGAGCAGGACCCGTTCGCCGCGGCCGCCCTGCCCTCCTGGCCGCCGCGTATCGCCAGCCTGGCGCTTGATGGCAGCCTGCCGCCGGTGGAGCGCGCAATGGCCTGCATTCCGCTGCTGGCCTTGGAGCAACGCCAATCGCTCAATGCAGCAGCCTCCGTGCGCCGTGAGGTCGCTGCGATGCTGCTACGCCAGAACGCGGCGTTGCTGGTCAGCACCGAGCCCGATGCGCGGCCGGTACATCGCCTGCTCGCCGATGCCTGGATGCCAGGGGATGCGGACTTCGCCGAACTGGTGCGCTCAGCCTTGGTGCTGTGTGCCGACCACGAACTGAATGTCTCGGCGTTTGCAGCGCGCGTGGTCGCCTCCACTGGCGCACACCTGCACGCGACGGTGAGCGCTGGCTTGGCTGCCCTGTCCGGCCCGCGCCATGGCGGTGCTACCGCTCGTGCACATGTCCTCCTGGTCGATGCCGAAACCAGCGGGTCACCCGCCACCTTCATCGCCGAACGCTGGCGGCGCGGTGACGAACTACCCGGTTTCAACCACCTGCTGTATCCCGATGGCGACCCACGAGGCGCGGCGGTTCTGCGTCAATTGCGCGAACTGCGCGGTGATTCACCGCGCATGCGCCATGTGGAGGCGGTTTTGGCTGCTACCGAAGAAGTCAGCGGGCAGCGGCCGAATATTGACGGGATGCTGGGGGCAATTTGTTATGTGCACGAACTGCCAGGCGCGCATGCCTTGGTGATGTTTGCTACCGCCCGGCTTACTGGTTGGTTGGCGCATGCATTGGAGCAGCAAGCCCTGGGCACCTTGATACGGCCGCGTGCCAGATATACGGGGTTGGCACCGAGAGGGTGAGCTCTTGCCCCCTCCCTTTGGCCAAAGGCCAAGGGGAGGGTTGGGGAGGGGTAAGCTGTTGCGGCCTTTCCAGCATCACCAGCTTCGCGGCTCATGCCGCTCCCACATCCGGTAGATGTGCCGTGATTGCAGATTGATCGGCGGCTGGGCTGTTGTGAGCTTCGCAGCTTACGCCGCTCCTACAGGGCCCCTGCCCGTTTTGACCATTGATTGATGATCTGCGCGATCGCCTGCACGCCATCGGTCAAGGCTGCCGGCCCGGGCTGCAGGATCAGCGGCGACTTGATCTCGTGCAGCTCGCCATCGCGCACGGCGTTGATCGTCTCCCAGCGCGGTCGTGCAGCCACCCGCTCCGGACGGAACTTCTTGCCACACCATGAGCCGATGATGATGTCCGGGTTGCGCGCGATCACCGGGTCGCCAGTGGCAAGGATGCGCGCCTTGGCCAGCGGCTCACGCGACAACTCCGGGAACACATCGATGCCGCCGGCAATCTCCACCAGCTCCGCGCCCCATTGGATGCCGGTGATGATGGGCTCATCCCATTCCTCGACATAGACGCGCGGACGCTGCGACAGCTTAGCCGCCTGCCCTTCAATTGCATCCAGGCCCCGCTGCAGTTCGTCCGCGTAGGCATTGGCACGCGCGGCCACGCCCACCAACCCGCCCAGTCGACGGATGTAGTCGATGATGCCGGCGACGCTGCGGTGGTTGGCGATCCACACTTCCACACCGTTGCGTATCAACTCGGCAGCGATATCGGCCTGGATGTCGGAGAAACCAATCGCCAGATCAGGCTTGAGCTTGAGAATTTCGCCGACCTTGGCGCTGGTGAAGGCGCTGACCTTGGGCTTGTCGCGGCGCGCCTCGGGCGGTCGCACGGTGAAGCCACTGATGCCGACGATGCGGTCCTGCTCGCCGAGTGCATAAAGCGTTTCGGTCGGCTCTTCGGTCAGGCAGACAATGCGGCGCGGGCCAATCATGGTGCGGCGAACTCCGTTGTATCGACGAATACGGCAGGGCTGTTCCAGGGATGATTGGCGGCAATGCCATCATCCAGAATCCGTTGCAGCCGCTGCGGATCGCGCTCGATGCAGAACTCCAGCCGCACCGCGGACACGCGCACCAGCTCGCCCGCCCCGCCAATGGCGCTCTGCGCACCTTGCAGCACACGGAACTGTTCCTGCCCCGGTGCCGACTCCCACATGCCGTGCGCGTAGCCTCCGGCAGCCAGATCGTCCACTGCAAGGATGCCCTGCTTCAGCGCCTCCAGCTGCGCCGGCGGCACGAATACGGTGATCCTGTAGATCGGATGGAGCTGCATCAGCCAATCGCCCGCAGTGGCATGTGGTAGTAGACGACTCGCTCGGTTTCAGTGAAGCCGCACGCCTCGTGCGCCGCCTGCGCCGATACATTCGCCAAGTCCGAATCCGATGCCAGCTCGGTACAGCCCTGGTCACGCGCCCATTGCGCCACAGCGTCAATCAACAAACGCCCGAGACCACTGCCCCGCGCCGATGCATGCACAACCCAGCCTTCCAGAAAGCCCACCGGAGAGCCGTCGGTACCATTGACATACTCATGGCGGACACTCGCTTCAGCCATACCCAGAACCCGCCCATCGGCGGTGCAGGCAAGCAGGCAGGTGCTAGCTGCCGATTCAATCAAGTCCAGCAGGTCAACCAGTTCTGTCTCGCTGTCTGGCCACAGTTCCAAGCGCAGCTCGGCCCAGTCCTGCCAATCCCCGGCTTGGGCACGCCGCACACTGCAGCCAGCGTTGTTCACGGGAATAGCATCCGCTTGCTCCAGTCGCCCGCCGCATCGGCCTCGTAGCACCAACGCTCATGCAGGCGGAAGTCAGCGCCGTACCAGAACTCGATGCGCCGCGGCACCACACGCACCCCGCCCCAGCCGTCCGGACGCGGCACATCGCGGCCTTCAAAACGTGTCTCGAAGTTGGCCAGGCGCTGTTCGAACTCCTCGCGCGACGCCAATGGCTGCGACTGCACCGAGGCCCAGGCGCCAATCTGGCTCATGCGCGGGCGGCTGGCGAAGTAGGCATCGGATTCGGCAGCCGACACCAGCTGCGCATCACCTTCGATCCGCACCTGGATGCCCGCCTCGCGCAGGCTGCGCCACAGGAACAACAACGCCGTTGCCCGGTTGTCGTGCAGTTCGCGGCCCTTGCGGCTGTCCAGGTGGGTATAGAACACAAAGCCGCGCTCGTCGAAGGCCTTCAGCAACACCGTGCGCGCCGACGGGCGGCCATCGATGTCAGCGGTGGCAACCGTCATCGCGGTGGCATCGATCTCCTTGCCAGCCTTGGCCTCTTCAAACAATGCGGCGAAAGTCGAAAGCGCTTCTGCGTAAAGATTGGTCATGGTCCTGCTTCGTAGGGCACGTGTTTGGGCTATTGTGGCGGCATGTCCCCCGTTCCGCACAGTTTTTCCCAACGCCGCTTTGCGCCGACACTGGTTGCACAGGCGTTGGACGATGCGCTGGCCAGTACCAACGGCACGCCGGTACTGGCAATCAGTGGTGTGCAAGGCAGTGGCAAGTCCACGCTGGCCGCGCAGATCGTGGACCTGGCGCGCACGCGCGGCCTGTGCGCGGCGGCGGTGTCCATCGACGACACCTACCTGACCCGCGCGCAACGGCAGCGGCTTGCCGATCGCGTGCATCCCTTGCTTGCCACGCGTGGGCCGCCGGGCACGCATGACCTGGCACTGGCGATGGCCACGCTGGATGCGGCCAAGGCCGGGCAAGGCTTCCTGCTGCCGCGCTTTGACAAACTCGCCGATGAACGGGTGCCGGAAGCACAGTGGAAGAAGATCGAGCAACCGCTGGACCTGCTGGTGTTCGAGGGCTGGTTTCTGGGCACGCCGGCGGAAGCCGACGATGCGCTGCAGGTGCCCTTGAACGCACTGGAACGCGAGGCCGATGCCGACGGCCGCTGGCGGCGCTGGTGCAACCAATCATTGGCCGAGCATTACCCCGGCCTGTGGCAGCGTTTTGACCGGCTGTGGATGCTGCAACCGCCAAGCTTCGCCGTGGTCCCGCACTGGCGCTGGCAGCAGGAGCAGGCACTGCAGCAGGCATCGCCTGGCCGCAGCAGCATGACAAGACCGCAGCTGGAGCGCTTCGTGCAGTTCTACGAGCGCATCAGTCGGCAGGCGCTGCGCACCCTGCCCGGCATCGCCGACCGGGTCATTGCCCTGGATGCACAACGACAGCCGTTGGCGGATACAGCGGACTGAGGCGACGAGGCGACCCGGCCAGCCGCAGCACAACGGTTTCGCATGAACGGCTCGACGGCGCTGGCGCCGCCGAGCCCTTGCAGATGCGTGCCCAGCCTGATCAGCGGGCACCCACCGCGCGATTACTGCAAATGCATTACTGCACCAGGAACGTGATCCGCAGGTTGACCCGCCACTCGGTGACGTTGCCGTCGCCGTCGGTGACAACCTTGGTTTCGTTGATCCACGCACCCTGGATACCCTTGACCGTCTCGGCCACCTTCTTGATGCCGCTGCGCACCGCATCCTCGATGCTGGTCTTGGAGGACGCGTTGACTTCAATGATTTTCGCCACTGACATGTCCAACTCCTTGGTTGCACCACGAACCATTCGTGGAACTGCCGAGCTTGGCTGCTACCGTGTTAAGGCACTGACACGAGGTGCTAGCATCTTCCGGTAATGAATCCCGCCCCCAATCTCATCCTGGTCGGCCCCATGGGTGCCGGCAAAACCAGCATCGGCCGTCGCCTGGCCGAGCGTTTCGGGCTGGTGTTCGTGGATGCCGACCAAGCCATCGTCGACGACGTGGGCTCCAGCATTCCAGCCATTTTCGAGAACGTCGGTGAAGCCGGCTTCCGTGCCCACGAAAAGCGTGTCCTGTCCCGTCTGCTGGAAGGCAGCGGCCAACTGGTCTCGACCGGCGGCGGCTGCGTGCTCGACCCGGAGAACCGTGAACGCATCCGCGCCCATGGTTTCGTGGTCTACCTGCGGGTCAGCGTGGCCTCGCAGCTGTCGCGACTGCAGCGCGACAAGACCCGCCCGCTGCTGCAACGCCCCGACCGCGAGCAGGTGCTGCACACCATGGCGGCCATCCGCGACCCGCTGTACAGCGAATTGGCCGACCTGATCATCGATACCGACCTCTACACCCCCGCCGACGCCACCGCGCACACCGTCACACGGCTTGCCGCGCAATGGCAGATCCTGGAACCGCCCCGCATGACCGCTCCCACCCGCACCGTCGCCGTCGGCGGCGAACACCCCTACCAGATCCATATCGGCCCGGGCCTGCTGTCGCAGGCACAGACGCTGGTCGGCGCCATCCGTGGCCGCCATGTGCTGCTGGTCAGCGACGACACCGTCGCACCGCTGTACCTGGCCAAGGTACAGACCGCGCTGTTGGCAGCCCGACCCGACCTGAAGATCGGCCAGCACATCATCCCGGCCGGCGAGGCCTCCAAGACCCTGGACAATTTCGCTGGCGCGATCAACGCGCTGGCAAGCCTCGGCGCCACCCGCGACGCCTGCGTGCTGGCGCTGGGCGGCGGCGTGGTCGGCGACCTGGCCGGCTTTGCCGCGGCCTGCTGGATGCGCGGCGTGGACTGCGTGCAGTTGCCCACCACCCTGCTGTCGATGGTCGACTCTTCGGTCGGCGGCAAGACCGCGGTGGATATCCCGCAGGGCAAGAACCTGGTCGGTGCCTTCCATCCGCCGCGTGCGGTCGTCGCGGATACCGCTGCACTGCGCACCCTGCCTGCACGTGAGCTGCGGGCCGGTCTGGCCGAGGTGATCAAGTACGGCGCCATCCGCGATCCGCTGTTCTTCCAGTGGCTGCAGGCAGAACGCCAGGCCCTGCTGGCCGGCGACGACGGCGCGCTGGCCCAGGCCATCGCCCGCAGCTGCGAGCACAAGGCCGAGATCGTCGAACGTGACCCGCTGGAGAAGGGTGAACGCGCCCTGCTCAACCTCGGCCACACCTTCGGCCATGCGATCGAGACCGCGCAGGGTTACGGCGCGCCGGGCAATGACAACCTCAATCACGGCGAGGCGGTAGCGGTTGGCATGATGTTGGCCGCCAAGCTGTCGGCGGCGCTGGGCATGGCCGATGCGGCCGATACCGAGGTTCTGCGCGAGCTGCTGGAGGCTTACGGCCTGCCGACCACCATCCCCGCAGGCCTGGATGCCCAGGCGCTGCTTGGGCATATGCGGCTGGACAAGAAGAACATCGCCGGGCGCCTGCGACTGGTGCTGTGGCGCGGCATCGGCAAGGCCGAGGTGGTGCCGGATGTGGATGAGGCGGCGGTGTTGGACGTGCTGCGGCAGGGCTGAGCGGGAAGTC
>QFOV01000350.1 GCA_003248565.1 Stenotrophomonas sp. | reverse complement strand
GCGGCAATCCGCATCGCCAACTCCTGAGCCCAAAACAGCGCTATTCTTGACGTTGACTTCACAAATCAAACCAAGCACATGGCTGAGCGGCCCGACACGGAAGTTCCGAGCGTAGACAAGCCTACCTTGCCGCCCCGTCCCGTGGTCGAGCTGCAACGCCGCGGCGAACTGCGGGTGGAGAAGTTCCTGGCGGCCGCCACCGAGGTCTTCAACGAAAAGGGCTACCAGGCTGCACGCCTGTCCGACATCGTCAAGCGCGCCGGCGGCTCGATGGCCACCCTCTACCGTGCGTTTGGCGACAAGGAAGGCCTGATCCACGCATTGATGGAGCAGAGCATCAACGACTTCGGCCGCAGCCTGGACACCTTGCTGCAATCGCCGTTGCCGCCCGCCGAGGCGCTGGAGGACGCCGCCAGCCAGATGGCCGAGGAAGTCCTCTCGCCCAGACGCCTTGCCTGCCATCGCGTGGTGATTTCCGAAGGCATGAACCAACCCGCGCTGCGTGATTGGTTCCACGCCCATGGCGTGGCGCCAATGGAAGTGTTGCTCAGCCAGTACTTCGCCCGCGAAACCGCAGCCGGTCGCATGTATATCGAGAACCCGGAACAAGCCGCGCATTTCTTTTACATGTTGGTGATCGGCGGTCTGGTCCTGCGCTCGGTCAATGGGCGCGTTGTCCTCAGTGACCTGCCCAAGGCACAACAACAGGCGCGAGACGCAGTCCGTCTGTTCATGGCCGGTGCGCTGCCGCGAAACTGATGCCAAGCCGGCTTCACTCGCGCCATCAAACGACGCACCTGCAGCAATTGGAAGATGGCGGGCGGGAATCGACCCTCACCCGCCCCTTTTGTGCAAAGCATCAAAACAAAATCGATACGGCATGCGTGAGCACCTTGAGCCGCATGACACGAGGCATGACCCTGCCGTGTAGATGCACCCACCTGCCACGCTGCTGATCAGCGGCGCGCCGCAGGCACGGGATCAGCCTGACGCACGTCGGCCACGACCCGCCGGTTTTCTGAATTTGCGGTATCTTGCGCTAGTCTGAAAACAGCAACGGTGGTGCAGCCCGCACCGCCCAGCCGGTCGGGCCGCTGATCGCGGCCCGGTCATCGTCTTCCTCAGCGAGCGAGCGGATGTTCAAAGGTTTAGTTGGTTGGTTTCACAAGCTGGGCTCACCGCCCTACTTCGACACCTTCGCCGCCCGTTGGTCCACCTGGTGCTATATCGCCGCGCTGCCTCTGTTCGGCTTCGGCCTCTGGCAGGCCTTGGCGGTGGTCCCGGCGGACTACCAGCAGGGCGACAGCTTCCGCATCCTGTATATCCACGTGCCATCGGCATGGATGAGCCTGTTCGTGTTCGGGCTGATGGCCCTCTACAGCGCAATCGCGCTGATCTGGCGGATCAAGCTCTGCGAGATCATGGCCATGGCCTGCGCTCCCATCGGTGCAGCGTTCACCCTGATCACCCTGCTCACCGGCAGCATCTGGGGCAAGCCGATGTGGGGTACCTGGTGGGATTGGGACCCGCGCCTGACCACCGAACTGATCCTGTTGTTCATGTATCTGGGCGTGATGGGGCTGTACGGCGCCATCGATGACCGCCGCGCGGCCGCCCGCGCCGCCGGCCTGCTGGCCATCGTCGGCGTGGTGATGTTGCCGATCATCCGCTACTCGGTGGTGTGGTGGAACTCGCTGCACCAGGGCCAGACCATCCGCGTGTTCGGCGACTCCAGCATGGACAGCAGCATGATCCTGCCGCTGTGGATCATGGTGCTGGCCACCAAATTCTGGTTCGTCGGTTCGCTGCTGTCGCGCGCCCGCGCCGACAACCTGCGCCGCGAAGTCGGCAAGGCCTGGCTGCGCGAACGGCTGGAGAAGTCGGCATGACCTATTTCAAATACGTGGCACTGGCCTACGCCGTGTTCTTCATCGTATTGGCCTGGGACTTCATCGTGCCGCGGCTGCAGATCCGCCAGCAGCTGCGCGAGGCACGTTCGCGCATCACTCGTGCCAGCCGCGGCAGCGCAGCAGCCGTTGACGAGGAACTGAGCCGATGAGCCCAACCCAGCGCCGCCGCCTGTTGCTGGTGTTGCTGGTCCTGCTGGTTGCAGGCGCAGCGGTCGCCCTGGTCAGCACTGCCCTGCAACGCAACATCGCCTATCTCTACACGCCCGCCGAGGTCAACGCCGGCCAGGTTGCCCCGGATGCACGTTTCCGACTTGGCGGCATGGTGGCCAAAGGCTCGTTCAAACGCGAACCCGGTGCGCTGCTGGCGCGCTTCGAGGTCACCGACGGTGACGCGATGCTGCCCGTCACCTACGACCGCATCCTGCCCGACCTATTCCGCGAAGGACAGGCGGTGGTCGCTACCGGGCGCATGGTCAACGGCGTATTCGTCGCCGAAGACGTGCTGGCCAAACACGACGAGACCTATATGCCCAAGGAGCTGGCCGACAAGATGGGTGTGGCGCACGACAAGCACCAGGTTCCGGCCACCACCCCAACGACGGAAACGCCCTGAGTGCTCGGTGAAATCGGACAGGTATTGCTGATCCTCGCCCTGCTGGCAGCCCTGCTGCAAAGCGTCCTGCCACTTGTCGGCGCCCAACGCGACATCCCCGCACTCACCGCGATCGCCCGCCCGGCAGCGATGCTGCAGCTGAGCACGGTGCTGGCCGCCTTCGTGGTGCTGACGATTGCCTTCGTGCGCCAGGATTTCTCGCTCCGCTACGTCGCCGACAACTCCAATACCCTGCTGCCGATGATCTACCGCTATTCGGCGGTATGGGGAGCACACGAAGGCTCGCTGCTGATGTGGTCGCTGGTGCTGGCACTGTGGACCGCCGCGGTGGCCGCGTTCTCGCGGCAGCTGCCACCCGAAGTGATGGCGCGTGTGCTGTCGGTGATGGGCATGATCAGCGTCGGCTTCCTCGCCTTCCTGCTGTTCACCTCCAATCCGTTCGCACGCCTGCTGCCAGCACCGGGTGAAGG
>QFOV01000349.1 GCA_003248565.1 Stenotrophomonas sp. | reverse complement strand
TGCGGCGGCGGTGGAGTTCCTGCAGTCCTTCGCCCACAGCAAGTACATGGTGCTGTTGATGATCGTGGTGATGCTGCTGTTGCTGGGCACCTTCATGGATCTGGCGCCGATGATCCTGATCTGCACGCCGATCTTCCTGCCGGTGGCCAAGGCCTATGGCATCGACCCGATCCACTTCGGCCTGGTGCTGGTGCTGACCGGTGGCCTCGGCCTGGTCACACCGCCGGTGGGCTCGGTGCTGTTCATCGGCACCGCCATCGGCAAGATCAGCGTCGGCGAAAGCATGAAGACCATCTGGCCGTTCTGGATGGCCGGGCTGGTGGTGCTGTTGATTGTGACCTTCTTCCCCGAACTGTCGCTGTGGCTGCCAGCCTTGCTGCGTAGCTGATGCATGCATGCTGCGGACAGGTTCGTGCCTGTCCGCAGCCGTGGTTTGACGCTGGCGTTTGCGCCGCGCCTTCAACATGGAGATGACGATGAACGTGACCCGTACCCTGGCCGCGCTGGCCACCGCATGCCTGCTGGCCGCAGCACCGGCCTGGGCTGCCGATGCACCGACCAGTCCCAAGCGCGGCATCGAACACCAGCGCATGGCCGATCTGGGCAATGGCAGCTTCCTCAACCCGGTGCTGGCCGGCGATCACCCGGATCCGTCGGTGCTCAAGGACGGTGATGATTACTACCTCACCCTGTCCTCCTTCGACGCCTATCCCGGCCTGCCGATCTGGCATTCGCGCGACCTGGTCAACTGGCAGCCGCTGGGCCATGCCATCACCACCAACGTCGGCGCGATCTGGGCGCCGGACATCATCAAGCACGAGGGCCGCTACTTCATCTACTTCCCGGCGCGTACCGGTGATTCGCGCAGCAACTTCGTGGTCTGGGCCGACGACATCAAGGGCCCGTGGAGCGAGCCGATCGACATCGGCCTGTCCGGCTATATCGATCCCGGCCACGCCGTGGGCGAGGACGGCAAGCGCTACCTGTTCCTGTCCGGTGGCGATTACGTGCAGATCAGCGATGACGGCCTGAGCGTGGTTGGCAAGCCCAGGCATGTCTATGACGGCTGGCGTTACCCGGAAAGCTGGGACGTGGAGTCCTATGCCCAGGAAGGCCCGAAGATCAGCCAGCGCAATGGCTGGTATTACATGACCACCGCGGTCGGCGGCACCGCCGGTCCGCCGACCGGGCACATGGTCATCACCGCACGCTCGCGCTCGATCCACGGGCCGTGGGAAAACGCACCGAACAACCCCATCACCCGCACCGTCGATCGCGCCGAGCCGTGGTGGTCGCGTGGCCATGCCACCCTGATCGAAGGCACCGATGGCCGCGGCTGGATGATGTACCACGGCTACGAGAACGGTTACTGGACGCTGGGCCGGCAGATGCTGCTGGAGCCGATCGAGTGGACCGACGACGGTTGGTTCGTGGCCAAGGGTGGCGACCTCGGCGCGCCGCTGCTCAAGCCCTCGGGTGAGGCGTTGCCTCATGGCATGGCGCTGTCCGATGACTTCAAGGGCGGCAAGCTCGGCCCGCAGTGGTCGTTCTTCAACCCGACCCGCGAGGAGTACCAGCGCCTGTCCTTCGACAAGGACGGCATGACCCTGCAAGGCAAGGGCAGCACCCCGCGTGACAGCTCACCACTGACCGCGATTGCCGGCGACGTCGCCTATCAGTTTGAAGTGGAAATGGACATCGAGCCGGGTGCCTTTGGTGGCGCCCTGCTGTACTACAGCGACCGCCTGTACGCAGGCGTGGGCAGCAATGGCGAGCAGTTCATCCTGCACCGCTATGGCGAGGAGCGTCCCACCCGGCCCCAGCCCAGCGCCACCGGCGGCAAGCTGTGGCTGCGGGTGACCAACAACCGCCACATCCTCACCATCCACAGCTCCAAGGACGGCCGGACCTGGCAGAAGTATCCTGTTCAGATGGAAGTCTCCGGCTACCATCACAATGTGGCGGGGAAATTCCTTGCGCTGAAGCCGGCCATCTACGCCGCCGGCAATGGCAAGGTCCACTTCCGCCAGTTCCGCTACCGCGCACTGGATTGAGCGCGGCCCGATAGAATGAATGTATTGAACGGTTTCAAGGACATCGCCTTGCGCAAGAAAGCCGACGCCGCCGCCACGCCCCAGTCACTGGGGCGGCCCGCCACCATCAACGACATCGCGCGGCTGTCGGGTGTTTCCAAGAAGACGGTCTCGCGGATCATCAACAACTCGCCGCTGGTGCGCAAAGACACCCGTGACAAGGTGGAAGCACTGATGCGCGAGGTCGGCTACACGCCCGACCCGCTGGCCCGCGGGCTGGCGTTCCGGCGCTCGTTCCTGATCGGCATGGTCTACGACAACCCCACCGCGCAGTACGTGGTGGACATGCAGAACGGTGCATTGGATGCGCTGCGCGGTTCCAGCTTCGAGCTGGTGGTGCACCCCTGCGATACCCGCAGCCCCGGCTACATCGAAGGCGTGAAGCGCTTCGTGCAGCAGCAGAAGCTGCACGGCGTGATCCTGGTGCCGCGCGCGTCCGAAGACCAGGCGTTGGCCGACATGCTGGACGAGATCGGCTGCCGCTTCACCCGCATCGCCTCGCTGCCGCTGGATGAAACCTCGCAGATGGTGATCACCCACGACCGTGACGGCGCCGCCGAAGCGGCCGATTACCTGCTGTCGCTGGGCCACCGCGACATCGCCCTGATCACCGGCCCCACCGCCTACCGCTCGGCCCATGAACGCACCGCGGGCTTCCTTGAAGCCCTGGAGCGGCGTGGTATCGAGCTGCCGCCGGCGCGCATCATCGAGGCCGGGTACACCTTCGAATCCGGTGTGGCCGCGGCCGAGAAGCTGCTGCTGGGCAAGCAACGGCCGACCGCCATCTTCACCGGTAACGATGAAATGGCCGCCGGCGTCTACAAGGTCGCCATGCGCGCCGGCATCAGCATTCCCCGCGAACTGTCGATCGTCGGTTACGACGACAGCCCGCTGGCCTCACG
>QFOV01000348.1 GCA_003248565.1 Stenotrophomonas sp. | reverse complement strand
GCAGGATTGGTTCGCGCGCGCCGATGCCGCCTTGTATGAAGCCAAGGGCAAGGGCCGCAACAGCGTGGTGGTGACGGAGTAGCTTTGGCTTTGGCTTTGGCTTTGGCTTTGGCTTTGGCTCAGCCCCCTCCCTTGCGCCGTAGGCGTAGGGGAGGGTTGGGGAGGGGTAGCTTTCGCTTTCGCTTTGCTTTTGCCCTTGCCTCCGCGGTGCGCGCAGTGGACTTTCCGCGAGCCAAAGCCAAAGCCAGAGCCAGAGCCAGAGCCAGAGCCAGAGCAAAAGCCCCCTCATCCGGTGCTGCGCACCACCTTCTCCCGCAAGCGGGAGAAGGGAGCAAAAGCTGTAGCCAGAGCAAGCGCAAAACCAAAGCCACGGCAAAGCCAAAGCCAAAACAACAACAGCAGCAACAGCAACAGCAACAGCCGGAGCAACGGCCGGAGCTACCCCTCCCCACCCCTCCCCTACGCCTGCGGCGCAAGGGAGGGAGAAAAAAGGGCCGCTTGCGCGGCCCTTCCTTTACAACATCAAGCAACTGCTTCGATCACGAACGCAACGGGATCACGCGGATCTCGACGCGGCGGTTCTGCGCGCGACCTGCATCGGTGCTGTTGTCTGCGATCGGATAGGCCTTGCCTGCGCCCAGGGTTTCAATGCGCTCGCGTTGCACGCCCTGGGCAGTCAGGTATGCCGCCACCGCATCCGCACGCTCCTTGGAAATGCGGTTGTTCACCGCATCGGTGCCGATGCTGTCGGTGTGACCGACCACTTCGATCATGGTCTGGTTGTACTCGCTCAAGGTGCTGGCAACGCCATTGAGCGCACCGTAGAACTGCGGCTTCAGCGTGGTCTTGTTGAAATCGAAGGTGATGCCGTCAGGCAGGCTCAAGGTAATGTTGTCGCCATCGCGCTGCACGTCGATACCGGTATTGGCAGTGCGCTCACGCAGCGCACGTTCCTGACGGTCCTGGTAGTTGCCGACTGCAGCACCGCCGAGTGCGCCGATACCGGCACCGACCATTGCGCGCTGGCGACGTTCGGTGGCGTTGCCGCCGCTGAGCAGGCCTGCAGCAACACCGATGGCCGAGCCGATCAACGCGCCCTTGCCGGTCTTGTTCTGCTGCTGGGTCTGATTGCCGTACTGGTCCTGCTGCACATACGAGCCACCGGTAGCACAGGCCGAGAGGACGGCTGCCGCCACCAAGCCAATGGAAATATTACGAACAACAGTAAGGGTGGTCATCTGAGTCTCCTGATAGGCCGGACTGGCCAGCGTGGATTTGCCGGGCAAGCATAAACACCGCGATGCACTACCTGCGTGATCCTCAACCTTCGTCACAGGCGTCCATTCATCTAACTGTCTTGCACGTTAAGCCAGTGTCAGCGACAGCGCTGGTACGCAGCCAATGCCTCATCCCGTCCCTTGGCAAGGTCCACCAGGGGCTGGGTCGGGTAGCTCGGCGCAAGCTCCGCCAGCAGCTGCGGGAACTGCCAGGGCGCAAACCGTGCCTTCAGCGGCAGCGCGGCCAGTTCCGGTACCCAGCGGCTGATATAGCGCGCATTGGGATCGAACTTCTGCGCCTGCGTCACCGGATTGAACACGCGGAAATACGGCGCAGCATCCGCGCCGGTGCCGGCGATCCATTGCCAGCCCATGCTGTTGTTGGCCAGGTCGGCATCCACCAGGGTGTCCCAGAACCAACGGGCGCCCTCCTTCCAGTGCATCCGCATGTGCTTGCACAGAAAACTGCCCACCAGCATCCGCACGCGGTTATGCATGTAGCCGGTCGCCCACAATTCGCGCATGCCTGCATCGACGATGGGAATACCGGTGCGGCCCTGTTGCCAGGCCGCCAGCATCTCCGGGTGCGCCGGTTCCCAGGCAAAACGCTCGAAGCGGGGATTGAGGTTGGTGTCACTGGTCTGCGGGAAGTGGTGCAGCAGATGCCAGGAGAACTCGCGCCAACCCAGCTGGCGGATGTAGCCATCGAGATCCGCATCACGGCCAGCGCTGCGCATGCCTTCCAGCGTATGGACGATACGCCACGGCGCGATCTCGCCGAAATGCAGGTGTGGCGACAGCAGCGATGTACCCGTGCGGTCCGGCAGGTCGCGCTGCTCGCGGTAGCCATTGAGCGCACCGTCGGCGAATACCTCCAGCGCCTCCTGTGCACCGCCCTCACCAGGCTGCCAGTGCTCCCAGAAACCGGCATCCCAACCGAGCCGCGGCTCCAGCGCAAGCGCCTGCAAGGGCAAGCCCGACAGCTTCGGCGAGCTCAGCTTGCGCGGCGCTTCGGACAAGGCAGGCAGACGCCAACGGGTCAGCGCGTTGCGCCAGAACGGCGTGAACACCTTGTACGGGCCACCTTGCAGCGTGGCCAGTTCCCAGGGTTCGAACAGCAGATAGCCGTTATGGCTTTCCACCTGCAGGCCCTGCTCGCGCAGGCCAAGCTTGATGGCAGCATCACGCGGCTGCGTGGCAGGTTCGTACTTGCGATTCCAGTAGACCGCTACCGCGCCGCTTTCAGCAATCAACGCCTGCAGCTGCGCCATGCTGTCGCCGCTGCGCAGCAGCAAGGCCGAGCCAATGGCGCGCAGCTGAGCGTCGAGCTGCTGCAGCGAATGATGCAGCCATGCGTCGGAGGCCGCTCCGGGCGCCCATGCGCCCTCTTCCTGCGGCGCATGGATGTAGACCGGCACGATCTCATGACCGGCTTCAATCGCGGCCTGCAACGCCGGGTTGTCACGCAGCCGCAGATCGCGGCGGAACCAGACAATGGCGGTGGACATGCAGCAGCTCCCGCTTACTCGAATGAACCGACCGAATCGTGGCTCAGGTTGTCAAAGCGGGTGTACTCGCCGAAGAACTTCAATTTGCACGAACCGGTGGGGCCACCACGGTGCTTGCCGATGATGATCTCGGCCAGGCCCTTGTCCGGCGAATTTTCCTTGTTGTAGTAATCGTCGCGGTAGATGAAGACGATCATGTCCGCATCCTGCTCGAT
>QFOV01000347.1 GCA_003248565.1 Stenotrophomonas sp. | reverse complement strand
GCGCGGCAGCCACAGCAGGCCGGCCAACGCGATCATGCTCAGGCCGATGGCCCAGATCACCTGCAGGTAGAGCGTGCTGGCCGGGAACTGGAAGGTCCAGGCGAAGTTGACCAGGGTCAGCTCCAGCACCACCAGGAACAGGCCGCGCTTGAGCAGGAAGGCGGCGGTGGCGCGGCGCGGATCGGGCTGGCGTTGACCATACAGCCATGCCGACAGGCCGGTGAGCAGCACGAACACCGGGGCGCACAGATGCGCCAGCAGGCGGAAGCTGAACAGCGCGGGCGAAACCGAGGTGACGTCCATCGGGTCGCTGACCTGATGCTGCAGATAGAAGGTCTCGCGGACATGGTCGATCAGCATCAGCAGCACTACGGTGCCGCGCAGCTGGTCGATGGAGGCCAGGCGTGTGGTCAGGGCAGGGGGCATGCGGGGAAATCTTACGGAAAGATATAACATAACATTTCGTAGCTGCGCGGGCGACTTTGCCGATATGGCCTGCAACGCGTGCGGATTGCTGGAATTGCAGGCCTGCGGAGCGCTGGCGTGGCGTTCAGGCTGGACTTGCCGTTAAGCGGGCGTTAGCGTGGCGAGGGTTTTTTTGCCATCCAAGGGCTTTCCATGAACAACGCTGCGCCTGCGCAGCTCACATTCCGCGCGGTGGTTCTTGCCGTCGTGCTGGCTGTGGTGCTGTCTGCCGCCAATGCTTACCTGGGCCTGTTCGCAGGCTTGACCATCGCTACCGCCATTCCGGCCGCCGTCGTCTCGATGGGCGTGCTGCGTCTGCTCGGTGGCGGCACCATCCTTGAAAACAACATCGTCCAGACCGGCGCCTCGGCCGGCTCGTCGATTGCTGCCGGCGTGATCTTCACGATCCCGGCGCTGGTGATCATGGGTTACTGGCCGGACTTCAAGTACTGGTGGGTGTTGGGCATTGCCGGCCTCGGCGGCCTGCTGGGCGTGCTGTTCTCGGTGCCGCTGCGCCGCTCGATGATCGTCGAAGACCCGCTTCCCTTCCCGGAAGGCAAAGCGGCGGCGGAAGTGCTCAAGGCCGGTGAAAACCCGGGTCCGGGCATGAAGATCCTCGGCATCTCGGCGGCCATCGGCGGCCTGGTGAAGCTGGCTGCGGCCTCGGGCCTGCGCATCTTCCCGGACGCCTGGGCGCAGTCGGCCTATGTCGGCAGCTCCAAGATCACTGCCTTCATCGGCACCAACCTGTCGCCGGCACTGCTGGGCGTGGGCTACATCGTCGGCTTGAACGTCGGCATCGTGGTGGTGTCCGGCTCGATCCTGTCCTGGCACATCGCCATTCCGCTGTACCAGGCGTTCTTCCTGGGCGGCAACCCGGACCTGGCGGCATCGCTGGCCAATGCCGGCTCGGCCGAAGCAGCCTTCGCCATCTGGGGTTCGCAGATCCGTTACCTGGGCGTCGGCGCCATGTTGATCGGCGGCGTCTGGACCCTGTTCTCGCTGCGCAAGTCGCTGCTCAATGGCGTCAAGAGTGGTTTCGCCGCCGCCCGCAAGAGCAGTGGCCCGGCGCTGGCCGAGACCGAACGCGACCTGCCGATGAAGTGGATGCTGATCGCCCTGATCGCCTTCACCCTGCCGCTGCTGGGCCTGTACCAGGCCATCGTCGGCCAGTGGCATGTCTCGATCCCGATGACCATCATCATGATCGTCGCCGGCTTCCTGTTCGTGTCGGTGTCGGCCTACCTGGCTGGTCTGATTGGTTCGTCCAACAACCCGGTCTCGGGCATCACCATTTCCACCATCCTGTTCGCCTCGGTGGTGCTGGTGCTGCTGCTGGGCAAGGACGGCCTGATTCCGGTCGGCGTCGGCGGTGCTCCGCTGGGTGCGGTGGCCGCGATCATGATTGGTGCAGTGGTCTGCTGTGCGGCCGCCGTTGGCGGTGACAACCTGCAGGACCTCAAGGCCGGTTATCTGGTCGGCGCGACGCCGTGGAAGCAGCAGCTGATGCTGGGCATCGGTGCTTTCTCCTGCGCCCTGATCATGGCGCCGGTGCTGAACCTGCTCGCCCATGCCTACGGCATTGGCGCACCGACCGCCGAGCACCCGAACTCGCTGGCGGCACCGCAGGCCAACCTGATGGCCTCGGTTGCGCGTGGCCTGTTCGGTGGTGAACTGCCGTGGACGATGATCGCCTTGGGCGCTGGCGTCGGCGCGGTGATCATCGCCATCGATGAATGGCTGAAGAAGACCGGCAAGCGCTTCCGCGTGCCGGTGCTGGCTGCCGCCATCGGTATCTACCTGCCGCTGGAACTGATGGTGCCGATCTTCCTTGGTGGCCTGCTGGCCCACCTGGTCGAGCGTTTCCACAAGCTGCGTGCCGACGACGAAGAAGGCCGTGACCGCGTGCACCGCCCGGGCGTGCTGTTTGCCGCTGGCCTGATTACCGGTGAGGCCTTGATGGGTATCGCAATCGCGGTGCCGATCGTGGTCAGCGGGCAGGGCGACGTGCTGGCACTGCCGCTGGGCGGCTTTGCCGATACCTGGGCAAGCGTGTCGGCCTGGGTGGGTCTGTTCGTGCTGTTCCTGGTTGGCCTGCTGATGTACCGCATCGGCAAGAAGGGCGAGCCGGCGGCGAAGGCCTGAGGCGACTGACCAGGCTGTGGCGTTGTCCCTTCTCCCGCCTGCGGGGGAAGGTGCCCCGAAGGGGCGGATGGGGGGAGCTTTGGGTTTTGACTTGGCTGGGGGCTTGGACATTTAGAGCCAAAGCCAAAGCACCCCTCCCCAACCCTCCCCTTGGCCTGCGGCCAAAGGGAGGGGGCTCAAACCAAAGCGCTCACGCCAACGCGCCCTCACCCCAACCCCTCTCCCGTAAACGGGAGAGGGGCTTAGGCAGAAGCAAAGCAAACGCAAAGCCGCCCTTGGGCGGCTTTGCTGTTTCCGGCGGTTGTGCGGGCATGACTTCAAGCCTTTGCAGTGGGGCGGGCTGGCCGCCTACCATCGGGGTTTGCCTTTGCCTGGGAGTTGCCCATGAAGCTTCGTCACGCCCTGT
>QFOV01000346.1 GCA_003248565.1 Stenotrophomonas sp. | reverse complement strand
TGCAGATACAGACCCTTCTCACCCAGCGACTCGCCGTGATCGGACAGGTAGATCATCGCGGTGTCGTAGTCTTCCATTCCGCGCAGGGAGGCGATGGTGCGGGTCAGGAAATGATCGGTGTAGCGGATCGCATTGTCGTAGCTGTTGACGATGTCCTCGCGGCTGCACTTGCCCAGGTCTGCCGTATCGCAGGTTGGCGCGAACTGGCGGAACTGCGCCGGGTAGCGTTGGAAGTAGCTCGGGCCGTGGTTGCCGAGCTGGTGCAGCACAACCACCCGGTCGCCGGGCTTGGCGCGTACCTGTGCAGCGAGGTTTTCCAGAAGGATCTCATCCATGCAGCGGCCGTCGGCGCACAGGCCCGGCGTGGTCGCATCATCCAGACGCTGGATTTCCAGGCCGTCGCAAACGCCCTTGCAGCCGGACTGGTTATCGCGCCACAGGGTAGCGATGCCTGCGTGTTCAAGCACGTGCAGCAGTGACTGGTGACCGCGGATCTTTTTTTCGTCGTAGTCGTGACGGCCAAACGGCGAGAACATGCAGGGTAGCGATACTTCGGTGCTGGTGCCGCAGGAATGCATGTCCGGGAAGTTGATCACGCCGGTCTGCGCCAACTCCGGCGTGGTCTGGCGGGCGTAGCCGTTCAAGCCCCAGTTCTGTGCACGCACGGTTTCGCCCACAACCAGTACCAGCAGGCGAGGTTTGCTGGTGGCGGCACGCGGCGTGGCCTTGGCATCCGTGCCCAGCGGCAACTTGGGTTGCTTCTTTATCGGGCTGGAACTGGCCAGGTTCTGCTTGAGCGCGATGAGATAGTTGGCCGGCGTGGCCAGGTAACGCACTTCACGGTGATTGCGCATCAACGCGGAAACATTCTGGAACGACAGCATGGTGCCGGCGCCGCCCGCTACGATCACGCCCAATAGGAAGGCGACACGCCACAGCAGGGTGCGTCCCCAACTGCGCTTGCGCAGCCGCACGCGCCACAGCAGCAGGGTTGGCAGCAGGCCATAGCCGAGCAGCGGCAGCAACAATGCCGGCGTCATCAGCTCGCGTGATTCCTTGTGGTCGGTGGCTAGCACATTGCGCAGCATGTCCGCGTCCAGATAGACGTTGTAGCTGTTCATGTAATGCGTGGCGAAGGCAGTGGTGATGAACAATAGCGTCAGCACAACCTTGGCATTCCAACGCCAGATCAGCAGACTGAACAGGATTGCATGCGCGCTCACCAGCAGTGCAAACAGTGATACCGCGAACAGGATGCTGCCCGGGTTGGTGGCGAGCGCGCTGCGCCAGAACAAGGTGTTGCAGACCAATGCGAAGAACACGCTGGCCAACAGGATCAAGGCTTCGGTGCTGATCTCTGGGCGCCAGTTGCGCAGGCGCGACCAGGACAGCTGCAATCCGACAGGGCGGGCGACAGCGACGTTCATGCGTTTTCTCCAATGGCACCATGTGCAGCACGCGCCGGGGATGTGATCGATGCAGATGCTGGGAACATCCACAGGTAAAGAACGGTTGCGACCAGCCAGCTGATTGCCAGTGCCCACAGGTCGTGCGAGGCAAAGTGGGCGCCACGCAGCTGCTGGGCCAGGCCGAATACCATGCCGACCAGCAGGGCGGTGCCCAGTGCCGGCCAGCGCCATTGCGGGCGCACCTGCAACATGAAGAAGAACAGCGCCACCCAGGCGTAGCCCGAACCGGCATGGCCGGCCGGGAAGCAGGCGGCGTGACCCAGGGCAACCGGGCGCTGCTCGAACAGTCCAATGAAGGGGCGCAGACCACCGTAGCGCTCCAGGTCCCAGGGGCAGTCCATATGGGTCCAGGATTTCAGCAGCGCGACGATGCTGGTGGTCAGCGCTACCGATGACACCAGGTAAGCCAGCGGCCGCCGCAGCGGGCGCCAGCGCAGGTCCATGCAGCTGCGGATCAGCGCCAGGATCACCAGCAGGGCAACAAACCAGGTCAGGTTGCGGCCGCCCTTGTGGATCAGGTGGCTGGTCCACCACGCATCCTTCAACGCCCACTGGCTGCCCTGCCAGCGGAACAGCTGATCGGCAAGCCATTGGTCACCGTTGCCTGCCATCAACAACAGGCTACCGGCGGCAGCAATCAGCAGCGGGATCAGCAGGGCACGCCCGGCGAAACTCAAACGGCTGCGTTCGGCGGCCGGAATCAGGGTGGCGGAAGTGGGTTGCTGCGACATGGAGCTGGGGCACCGTCAATCTGGATGCAGCCATGCTCGGTCGGCCTGTGTCGGAGACAGGTAGGAGCGATGTCGTGAATTTGTCGGTGCTTCAGCTTGGCTACCGGGACGGCACGGCAGCATGAATGCAAGAGAGGCTGTGCCGGGTCCGGCGCAGCCTCTCTCAGGTGTGTTTCAACAGGTCCGCGTCCATAGACGCGTTGCAGACTTCAGGCGTCAATCGCCGTCGCTTTCCAGTGCGCCTTCACTGCCGGCCACGACGCCGTGGGTCTTGGCGACACAGTCGGCCTGCAGCGCGGTGCCGGGCAGCAACTGCCAGTTGTTGCGGTTGGCACTGCCGATATCGATGACCTGGCCATGATCGGCGCAGGGTGTCATTGCCTTGTCCAGCACGAACAGCCAACGCCGCTGCGGGTCGGCAGTGACCCAGCGTGCCGCGTCTTCCCATTGTTCGGCGACGGGGCGCTTGAAGCCGAAATCGGTGGCCTGCGGATGGGTCTGCAGCAGGTTCTGTTCACGCCAGGCAACCATGCCCAGCTCGGCGTCCGGTCCGATGCGCGCACGGACCTTGTCCATCACCAGCGAAGCGGAGCTGTAGGGATCAAGTGCAGGCATCGCGCCGAGCCCATACATCGACCACAGCATTACCGTGGTCAGCACTACCGCCAGCCCAGCGCGGCGCCGTCGCAGTACCGCCACCACGAGTAGCGAGGCGGCGCCAAAGCCGATCAGCCACCAGCCAACCTGCGGCAGCACCCACGGGTCGATAGCGCGCTTGATCGCATTGCGCTGGGCCCAGCCATCGCCGTGCACGGCGCCGTAGCCGACCACCAGGGTGGCGAGTGCCAACAGCAGCACGTAGGCCAGCAGCAGCCAGCGCACGCCGGTGCGG
>QFOV01000345.1 GCA_003248565.1 Stenotrophomonas sp. | reverse complement strand
GTGTTCAGCGCCATCACCGAGAAGATCGCTTCCACGCCGCCCGCTGCACCCAGCAGGTGGCCGGTCATCGACTTGGTCGAGCTGACCAGCATCTTGTAGGCGTGCTCGCCGAAGGCGGTCTTCATCGCCATGGTCTCGCCCAGGTCGCCCAGCGGCGTGGAGGTGCCGTGTGCGTTGAGGTAGCCCACCTGCTCCGGGGTGACGCCTGCGTCCTTCATGGCCGCGACCATGCAGCGGGCGGCGCCTTCGCCGTTCTCGCTCGGTGCGGTCATGTGGTACGCGTCGGAGCTTGCGCCGAAGCCGGCCAGCTCGCAGTAGATCTTGGCGCCGCGCGCCTTGGCGTGCTCGTACTCTTCCAGGATCAGGATGCCGGCACCGTCGCCCAGCACGAAGCCGTCACGGCCCTGGTCCCACGGACGCGAGGCCTTGGTCGGGTCGTCGTTGCGGGTGGACATGGCCTTCATCGCGCAGAAGCCGCCCAGTGCGGTCGGCGAGGAGCCACGCTCGGCGCCACCGGCAACCATCACGTCGGCATCGCCGTACTGGATCATGCGCATCGCCGTACCGATGGAATGGTTGGACGTGGCGCAGGCGGAAACGGCCGAGAACGACGGACCCTTCAGCCCGGCGATGATGCTCAGCTGGCCCGGCAACATGTTGATGATGGTCTTGGGCACGTAGAACGGCGAAATCTTCTTGCCTTCGTGGAACTCGATGGTCTGCTCTTCGATGCCGAGCAGGCCGCCGATGCCGGCACCGACGATGGCGCCAATGCGCTCAGCGTTGGCGTCGGTGATTTCCAGGCCGGAGTCGTGCAGCGCCATGAAGGCGGCACCCAGGCCGTAATGGATGAACGGGTCCATCTTCTTGGCATCCTTGCCACTGACCCGATACTTGCCGAACAGGGGGTTGTCGGCGGTGATGTCGAAATCCTTGACCTCACCTGCAATCTTGGTGGTGAAACGTTCCAGATAGTTATCTGCAACATTCGTCAGCGGGCCGATGCCCGAACGGCCGTTGATGATGCCTTCCCAGCTGCTGGCCAGATCATTGCCCAGCGGCGACACCATGCCCATGCCGGTAACAACTACGCGACGACTCATTGCGGATTCTCCTGGCCCCGCACGCGGGGAGATTCAAGCTTAAAAGCACGGGGCCGCATCAGCGGCCCCATGGGTTTGCAACGCGGCAGACAGGCTTGCCGACCGCGCCTTGTCAGACCTGGATCAGGCCTTGACGTGTGCCTTGACGTAGTCGATGGCAGCCTGGACGGTGCCGATCTTCTCAGCTTCTTCGTCCGGGATTTCGCACTCGAACTCTTCTTCCAGCGCCATCACCAGCTCGACGGTGTCCAGCGAGTCTGCGCCCAGGTCATCGACGAACGATGCGCTGGTGGTGACTTCTTCTTCCTTGACGCCAAGCTGCTCAACAACAATCTTCTTGACGCGTTCTTCGATGGTGCTCATTAGGATATCGCTCCAGATGGAGTAGTGGTTCAAAAGACGCCAGCCCCCAGGGCTGGCCGTGGGATAGTGTAGTGGAAACCGTAGCGGCGGTGTTTCTGAACAAAAAAGCCGCGACAATCAACCACTTGGGTGCATTCCCTGCACGCCACGCTTACGGCATGTACAAACCGCCGTTCACGTGAAGGGTTTCGCCGGTGATGTAACTGGCCGACGGACCGGCCAGGAACGCCACCGCCTTGGCGATGTCTGCGGGCTCGCCGAGGCGGCCCAGCGCGACCTGGCCGAGCATCGCCGACTTGGCGTCCTCGGGCAGATCCTTGGTCATGTCCGTGTCGATGAAGCCCGGTGCGACCACGTTGACGGTCACGCCGCGGCTGCCGATTTCCTTGGCCAGCGACTTGGAGAACGCAATGATGCCAGCCTTGGCGGCGGCATAGTTGGCCTGGCCGGCATTGCCGGTGACGCCGATGACCGAAGCGATGTTGATGATGCGGCCCTTGCGCGCCTTCATCATGCCGCGCATCACCGCCTTGGAGGTGCGGTAAACGCTGGTCAGGTTGGTGTCGAGGATGGCCTGCCAGTCCTCGTCCTTCATGCGCATCAGCAGATTGTCGCGGGTGATGCCGGCGTTGTTGACCAAGATGGTGATGGCGCCGAATTCCTTGCTCACCGCGTCGATCAGCGCATCCACCGCGCCCGGCTCGGTCACGTTCAGTGCGCGGCCGTGGCCGCCGACCGCGGCCAGACGCGTACCGATGGCGGCGGCGCCGTTGTCGGTGGTGGCGGTGCCGATGACGGTCGCTCCCAGCGCGGCCAATTCGTCGGCAATGGCAGCACCGATACCGCGGCTTGCGCCGGTGACCAGCGCGATTTCACCCTGCAATGGCTTGCTCATATCTGTTCCTTGTATGCATGGCACCGCGCACGCGCAGCGCCCATCATGACCATGCGCAGACTACGCCCGCGCGACGATCGCTTGCTCAGTTGGCCCACTCTTCCAGCGCACCGGCAAAGTCTGCCGGGGTGGCGAGCGAACGCCCTTCGATGTTTTTGTCGATGCGCTTGACCAGACCGGTCAGCACCTTGCCCGGGCCGCATTCGGCGACGCGGCTGACACCACGTGCGGCCAGCGCCTGCACGCAACCGGTCCACTGCACCGGCTGGTACAGCTGCTGCACCAGTGCCTGACGGATGGCGTCCACGCCGTCATGCACCTGTGCGTCAACGTTCTGCACCACCGGCAAGGCCGGCTGCTGCCATGCCAGGCCATTCATCACGGCTTCCAGACGATTGGCGGCTTCGCGCATCAGCGGCGTGTGCGACGGCACGCTGACGGCCAGCTTCACCGCCTTGCGCACGCCCTTCTCGGCCAACAGCGCCAAGGCGCGGTCGACTGCGGCAGCGTCGCCGCCGATCACGATCTGGCCGGGCGAATTGAAATTGGCCGGCACCACCACCTGGCTGCCAGCAGCCTCGGCGCAGACGTCCAGCACCAGCGCATCTTCGGCGCCGAGTACGGCGGCCATCGCGCCAACACCGGTCGGGGCAGCGTCCTGCATCAGCTGGCCACGCAGGCGCACCAGATGTGCGCCGTCGTGCAGCGTCAGCGCGCCAGCAGCGACCAGCGCGGTGTATTCGCCAAGGCTGTGACC
>QFOV01000344.1 GCA_003248565.1 Stenotrophomonas sp. | reverse complement strand
GCTTTAACAGCGCTGGGCGCTCCTTACGCCTGCCGGCACATTCCAGCCCGGTTCATCCCTTGCGGAGGCGTATATGTTCGAGTCGTTGATTCGCGAAGCGGCCAGCCGCTTTCATCTCGGCGACAATGCAGGGCGCCTCGTGCGCCAGCTTGTCGATGTCATTTTCGATCCAGCCAACGGCGGCTTCGCCGGACTGCAGAAACGCTTTACCGACGCAGGCCTCGACGGCCTGCTCTCGTCGTGGATCGGCACCACGCCAGGCGACAACGTCCTGCAACCGGACCAGTTCAGCGCCGGCTTCGGCCAGAACCTGTCCAGTGGCATCGCCAGCAAACTCGGCATCCCAGCTGCCGCAGTGAACATGGCGGGGGCGTGGTTGTTACCCAAGATCGTCGGCCAGCTTACCCAGGGCGGAACAATCCCCACTTCGCGTCCTGCTGACTACGAGCGCTGGTTTGGTACCAGCACACCTACCGCAGGCTATAGCGGCGGTGGCACCGTTGCCAGCAAACCATCCGGCGGCTTCTGGAAATGGCTGCTTCCACTGATCCTGCTGCTTGCGGCGTTCCTGCTGTTCCGCAGCTGCAAGAAGGAAGAAGCCGTTGCACCAGCGCCGATGCAACCGGCGACCACCATGCAACCTGCGGCACCGGTTGCACAAGCCAATCCACGCTTTGGCTTCGAGAACGTGGACGGCAAGGTGACAGTAAGTGGCCAGGTTGCCAACGAGGCGGACAAGACCCGCTTGTGGGATGCGCTGAAAGCCAACTTCGGTGAAGGCAATCTGGCCGGCAACATCAGCGTTGATCCGGCAACCCTGCCAGCGGGTTGGCTGGACAAGCTGATCGCCGCGCTGCCAGAGCTGAAAGCCAAAGGCCTGAAGTTCGGTTTCGATGGTGACAAGCTCAGCATTGATACCAGTGGCATGGCCGAAGCCGATCGTTTCACCGTAAGCGACAAGCTGCGCAGCCTGTTCGGCGGCTTCGAGATCAGTGGCTTGTGGGACCGTGCGGCGGCGGCGTTGTCAGGGCTCAAAGCCGGCTTCAGCGGCGATGACCTGGTCAAAGCGCTGAACCTGATGAACATCTATTTCGACACAGGCTCGGCCACCATCACCCGCGACAGTCTGGAGACACTGAACAGCGCGGCCAATGCGATCAAGCAGGCACCCGCAGGCACGAAGATCGAAGTCGGCGGCCATACCGATAACACCGGTGATGCTGCTGCCAACGTCACCTTGAGCCAACAACGCGCGGACGCGGTGGTTGCCAAGCTGGCCGAGCTCGGTGTTGCTGCCGGTACGCTCACCGCCAAGGGCTATGGCCAGGAAAAGCCGCGTGCCAGCAATGACACTGACGAAGGACGTGCGCAGAATCGCCGGATTGAGTTTGCGGTTACCAAGTGATGTTGTGGATTGGGTGAAGAGCAGAAGCTTGCCCTCACCCCAACCCCTCTCCCGCTGGCGGGAGAGGGGCTAGTGCACCACGAGTGCAAGCAATCCGAGCCCCTCTCCCGTTCTACGGGAGAGGGGTTGGGGTGAGGGCGCTCTGAAAGCCCGTACAGCAAGCTCTCATTCCCAAATGACCTTCCTGTAACAACCGATACGGCATAGTGGCCGCATGCTTGATGACCTACAGCGACCGCCCCCTCCGGCGCTGGCAGATGACGACGCACTGTTTCTCGACGTAGACGGCACCTTGCTCGCCTTTGCCGACCACCCGGACAAGGTGGCGCCCGACCCGTCCCTGCTCACGCTGCTAGCCAGCGTGCAGCAACGTCTGGGTGGCGCGCTGGCGCTGCTCAGTGGCCGTCCTGTCAGCCAACTGCAGGCCATGTTCGCGCCGCTGCGCCTGCCCATGGCCGGCCTGCACGGCGCGCAATTGCTCACTTCCGCCGATGCGCCACCTGCGCAGGCGGATACCGCGCAATGGCTGCACGCATTGCACCAGCGCGCGATGCAGCTGGCGCATGCCCACCCCGGCGTGATGATCGAGAACAAGGGCCAGGCACTGGCCCTGCACTGGCGCAACGCGCCGGATGCCGGCGCGGCCGTGATCGCATTCGCCAACGCACAACTACCGCAGCTCCATGACGTGCGCCTGCAACCCGGCAACCACGTCATCGAGTTCGTCGGCAGCGGCCACGACAAGGGCCGCGCCCTGCAGCAACTGATGCAAAACCCGCCTTTCCAAGGCCGGCGCCCGGTCTTCATCGGCGACGACCTGACCGACGAGCACGGCTTCCACGCCGCGCAGCAGCTCGGCGGCATTGGCGTACTTGTCGGCCAGCGCAACGAAAGCGTGGCAGTTGCAGCACTGCCCGACATCACCGCCGTACACGCTTGGCTGCGCGCAGCCATTACCTGACCCACCCGGAGGAAACAGCGACGCCACTGGCGCTCGCGCAACAAGGAGAACGCAATGCAAGACGCCACCCTCGACCTTGGCGTAGTTGGCAATGGCAGTTTCGGCGCACTGATCGACAGGCAGGCGCGCGTAGTCTGGAGCTGCCTGCCCAGCTTCGATGGCGACCCGGCTTTCTGCGCCCTGCTCGGCCCCAACCAGCACCCCGGCGGTGACTTCGGCATCGAGCTTGAGGACTTCCTCGACAGCGAACAGTCCTACCTCACCAATACCGCGATCCTGCGCACCGTGCTGCGCGATACGCATGGCGGCGCGGTGGAAATCCTCGACTTCGCCCCGCGCTGGCGCCAGAACGATCGCTTCTACCGGCCGGTCAGCCTGATCCGCCAGGTCACGCCGCTGTCGGGCAATCCGCGCATCACCGTGCGCGCTCGGCCGCTGGCCGACTGGGGTGCGCGGCAACCGGAAACCACCTGGGGCAGCAACCATATCCGTTGGTTGCTACCGGATCTGGTGTTGCGCCTGACTACCGATGTGCCCGTGCGCTTCGTCCGCGATGCCCTGCCCTTCGTGCTCAATCATCGCGTGCACCTGGTGCTCGGCGTGGACGAATCGCTGAACCGATCGCTCAGCGGCTACGTACAGGAAGCCATGCAGCGCACCCGCGACTACTGGCGCGAGTGGGTGCGCTACCTGTCGGTGCCGCTGGAATGGCAGGACGCGGTGATACGCAGCGCCATCACCTTGAAACTGTGCCAGTACGAGGACAGCGGCGCGATCATCGCGGCGATGACCACCTCCATCCCGGAAGCCCCCGGCAGCA
>QFOV01000343.1 GCA_003248565.1 Stenotrophomonas sp. | reverse complement strand
TTCGTTGTCAGGGCTGCGCGGATGGCAGCAGCGCGTTGATGCGCTGGATCATCGCATCCGGGTAGTGGATTTGGGTGGGTGTATCGGCGAGCGGTGCAGCGGCATCGGCATCGCGCAGGTCGGCTTCCAGGCCACTTTTGGGTAGATAGATCGGTGCCGCCACCGAGAAGCCGCGCTCAGGCAAGCGGCCATGGACGGCACGATAAAGCTCGATGGCATCAAGCAGGGTCAGCGCCGGGCCCGGGTGCATGCCGTCGGCGTCATACCATTGCAGGTCGGGGGCTGCGGCCGAGGCGCTACGCAGGGCTTCGGAGATTGCCACATAATGAATGCCGGCCTGTCCGGCGGCGGCTGCTTCCTTGGCGATCAGGCGGGCAGATGCTGCCGGGTGTGCCTGGTAGCTGCCCAGCAGCAGGACACGCGCACCGGCGTCGCTGCCTGCCTTTGCCAGTGCCCTGATCGCCGCCTGCGATTTCGTACAGGCGGCTTCGTCGGGCCAGCACAGCAGGGCACCGCCTTGCTCCTGCAGAACCAACAGTTGCGGACGATGCTCGGCCAGTGCACGTTGAACCGAGCCATCTGCAAGCCGTTCGTCGAGTAGCGAGCCGCCCTTGACGATCATCTGGCTCTGCAGCGGATGGCCATTGGCGGCACTCAGCGCAGCGTAGGTCGCTGGCAGGTTGCCCACGTAGATGAGGCTGTTGCCAACGAACAACGCTTTTGTCGGCTGCGCTGAAGGTTGCGCAGCGCACGCGGTGAAGGCGAACAACAGCATCAGCAGTGAGATCCATCTGCGCATTCCGAACTCCGTGTCGTGATCGGCTATAGGTGAGACTCTGACCGCATCACCAATCAATGGTTCCGCGGATCACCGTCTGCACCTGCCCACCGGACCAGACATCGCCGTGCTCGTCGATGCGCAGTTCCAGCAGGGCATCGTGACCGACTTCGCGGCCCTGGCTGGCGGTGTAGCGCTTGTCCACGCCGGGCAGGGCATCGCGCTCGTCCAGCCAGGCGGCCAGTACTGCGTTGGCCGCGCCGGAGGCGGCGTCTTCAAAACGACGGCCATTGCCTACGAAGGCGCGGACCACCAGTTGGTAGTTGTCGCCAGCAGTACGTGCATAGGCGAACACGCCCATTGCGCCGGTGGATTCAGCGAGCGTGGCGATCGCGTCCCAATCCGGATTGAGTGCGCGAAGTGCGGGCTCATCAGCGACTTCAACAACCCACCAACGGCGACCGCCATCCATCAAGGCCGGGGGTAGCGTGCCCAGCGACCAGCCGGTGATGGCCGGCTGCAGGCGTGGATCGTCAGCAGTGACGATCTCGGCCACCGAGGCGCGCGGGGTGCGGATGGCGATGGTGCGGATGCCGTCGTGTTCGCTGATCTGCAAAGGCAACTGGCCAGCGATGCCGTCCTGTACCAGCTGTCCGTCGATGGCTACCGCCACCCCGCTTTCAAGCACAGCATGCGCGCTGCCGACGCTGGGGTGGCCGGCGAACGGCACCTCCTTCTGCGGGGCGAACATGCGGATGCCGTAGCTGGTGCCGGGTTTGGTCGGGGCGAAGATGAAGGTGGTTTCGGGCAGGCGGGTCCAGCGGGCGATGGCCTGCATGGCAGCATCGTCCAGGCCATCGGCATCGAGTACCACGGCCAGTGGATTGCCGGTGCCGGGGCGCGGGGCGAAGACGTCGAGTTGCAGGAAGCGGCGGGTGGTCATGGGAGAGTCCGAGTGCTGTGAGGCTGTTCTGTTGCTGTTGCTGTTGCTGTTGCTGTTGTTGCTTTGGCTTTGGCTTTGGCTTTGGCTGTTGCTTTGGCCGTGGCTGTTGCTTTGGCCGTAGCTGTTGCCTTGGTTTGGGCCGTTGCAGTTGGCTTTTGCCTTAGCCCCTCTCCCGTTTGCGGGAGAGGGGTTGGGGTGAGGGGAGGCGGACGAAGTCCGCTTGCTTGGTGCTTTTGGGTTGTTGCTGTCTGCAAAGGCGAAATCAAAGGCATGCGTGCTTCGCACGCCTCCCCTCATCCGCCCCTTCGGGGTACCTCGCTCCGCGCCCCGGCCCTGCGTAGCACGCAGGGCGTACGAACAGTCACGAGCCTTTGGCTCGTGAACGCCTGTTCTTAACCCCGCCTGCGGGAGAAGAAAAAGCAGATCGCTGCGTCCTGCCGGATACCGCTCACCACTCAATCTGCCCAGCAATAACCTGTTGCACTTCACCCCCAATCCAGATGTTGGAGTCCGCATCCACTTCCACCCGCACCTCGCCATTGCGGCCGAGCTCGCGGCCCTGGCTGGCCAGGTACTGCTGGAAGGGTTTGATCCGGCCCCGCGCCAACAACTGCGCAGCAACCAGTGCATTGGCGCTGCCGGTTACCGGGTCTTCGTTGACACCGACACCGGGCGCAAAGGCGCGCACCACGTACTGGTAGCCCACATCCGGTCGGTCAGCCGGTGCATACACCGCCAGCTTGCCGCGGCCCGGCATGGCAGCAATCGCCGCCAGCTCCGGCTTGTAGCGACGCAGGGCGGCCTCGCTGCCGGCCTCCAGCAGCCACCAGTCCGGGCCGTTGTTCCAGAGTTCCGGGCTGTGGCCAGGCTTGGCCAGTGCTGCCAGACCTTCAGGAAGGGCGTCGAGGGTGGTATCACGGCGTTCCGCCTGCGGGCTGCGCACATGGATCTGGCGGAACCAACGACCGCCCTGTACCCGTACTGGCAGCAGACCGGCTTTGCATTGCTGGATCAGCTGGCCGTTGTCGTCGGGTGTGGCCAGGCCGAGTTCCACCGCGGCCCAGGCGGCACCGACGCTGGGATGGCCAGCGAAGGGCAGCTCACCCTTCGGGGTGAAAATGCGGATGTGGTAGCTGGCGCCTTCATCGGGCGGCAGGAAGAAAATGGTCTCGGACAGGTTCAGCCAGGCGGCGATGGCCTGCAGGGCGGCATCATCCAGGCCTTCGCTGTCGACGATGACACCCAGCGGGTTGCCGGTGCCCGGGCGGGCGGCGAACACGTCCAACTGCAGATAACGGCGAACAGACATTGCGGATCGGTTCCAGACGACGGCTGGGCAGCTTACCAGTGCACCTGTCCTGCGATAACCGGCTGGACCTGGCCGCCGATCCAGACCGTGCCCTGCGTGTCGATTGATAGCTGGACGCGACCATCGCGCCCCACTTCCCGGCCCTGGCTGGCCACGTA
>QFOV01000342.1 GCA_003248565.1 Stenotrophomonas sp. | reverse complement strand
GACGTTGCGGCGCAGCGGCAGGCAGTGGCTGAACACGCCATTGTTGGTCAGCGCCATCTTGGCTTCATCGACGATGAAGTGCTTGTACTGGTCGCGGATCGGCTTTTCCGGCTCCCAGTTGCCGAAGAACGGCAGCGCGCCCCAGCTCTTGGCGTAGACCACGTCGGCGCCGGCATACGCACTCTGGATATCGTGGCTGACCTGCAGCGAACCACCGCTTTCGGCCACGTTCTGCTCGGCCCAACCCATGTAGCGCTCGTCCAGGATGTAGTCCGGGGTCGGGCACAGCAGGGTCACGTCCATGCCCATGCGGGTGGCAATGGTCAGCGCCGAGTTGGCCACGGCGGTGTTCAGCGGCTTGGGATGGTAGGTCCAGGTCAGCACGTACTTCTTGCCACGCAGGTCGCTGGTGCCGAAGTGCTCCTGCAGCGCCAGGATGTGCGCCAGCTCCTGGCACGGATGGGTGATGGTCTCCATGTTGATGACCGGCACCGGCGAGTACTTGGCGAAGCTCTTGAGCACCTGGTCCTCGCGGTCCTTGCTCCAGTCCACGAACTTCGGGAACGCGCGCACGCCGATCAGGTCGACGTAACGGCCCAGCACCTTGGCCACTTCGGCAATGTGCTCTTCGGTATCGCCGTCCATCACCGTGCCGAGGTTGAACTCGATCGGCCATGCGTCCTTGCCCGGCTGCAGCACCACCGCGTGGCCGCCCAGCTGGAACGCGCCCAGCTCGAAGCTGGTGCGGGTGCGCATGGACGGGTTGAAGAACACCAGGGCGATCGACTTGCCCTTCAGGTCATCACCCAGCTTGTTCTGCTTGAACAACGACGCTTGGGTAAGCAGCGCGTCGAGCTCGGCGCGGCTCCAGTCCTGGGTGTTCAAAAAGTGCTTCAGAGACATCGATCCATCCTTTATTGCGGAGATCCACCGTCGCCGGTGGGCGGATGCGCATGCGCGCGGCTCATTGCGTTTGAAACTTTTGCCGAACCAGAAACGAAAAAACCCAGCCTGGGCTGGGTTTTCCGAACAGACAGCACGAAGCTCCGGTCACCCAGCGAATATGTGGGATTCCGGTCGGCGGGCACGCGAGGTCATGCCGGTGGCCATCCGGGCGGTGCTGGTTTCGTGCTGGAAGCTGGTTGCTTTCATCGTCGCGCATACTCGCACGCGGGTCAGGCCGGCGCAAGTGTCGCGGTGCAACATCACGGAACGCTGTTCGCGGCCGGCGGCGCCTGGCCGATATCCGGGGTGATCGACACCCGCAGCTTGAGCCGGTTACCGGGGTCTTCCGGCAGCCGTGAGCGGAATTTGATGCCCTTGTAGACGTAATCCACGTCGTAGGCGATGGGCCGGCGGAATTCACGCCCAACCTCGACGATCTTGCACTCCGGGGTCAGCAGCGCGGGAGAACCGCCTGAACCCTGTGGGGCAAGCGCCATCTCCTCTTCCCGGGCCTGCCCTTCGTGCTGGCTGAAAATGCCACGCACCGAGTCCCAGAAGCGGCGGAAACCGCCCTTGTCTTCCTCACCCTTCACCTGCACAGGCGCCAGCGTGCGGGTCGACACCGGCTCGCAGTGCTCCTCGGTACGACTTGCGCGCAGGGTCTGGAAGACCGGCTCGACATTGAGCACCTGCGCGTAGTCGTAGCGCACGTTTTCCACGATCACCACGCGATTGCGCTGCTCCGGCTCCTGCGCGAACGCGGGCACGGCGGCACCAGCCAACAGGCAGATCGTCGACAGCAATGGAGCAGGTTTCATCAAGATATCGGCAGGAACAGGGCGCGGGTGACGGGTACTAGTGTAGGCAGCACAGCTGCCCCGGGCCTGAACATTACCCATCCGTACGCGTATTGCCCAGCCCGGGGATGCCCGACCCGGCCCGGACCGCTAGAATTGGCGGGTTCGTTTACCCCCGGATTGCCATGACCCTGCGCCTGCACAACAACCTGACGCGGCAGCTGGAGCCGTTTGCTCCGCTCGACCCCGCCGCCCCCACCATGTATGTGTGCGGCCCCACGGTCTACAACTATGTACATATCGGCAATGCGCGCGGCCCGGTGGTGTTCGGGGTGCTGGCCGACCTGCTGCGTCGCCGTTACGGAAAACTGCGCTACGCCCGCAACATCACCGACGTTGACGACAAGATCAATGCCGCGGCCAAGGATCAGGGGGTGCCGATCTCGGCCATCACCGACCGTTTTGCCGCCGCCTACCGCGAGGACATGGCCGCGCTGGGCGTGGTGCCGCCGGAGATCGAGCCGGAGGCCACCGCGCACATGCCGCAGATCATCGCCATGATCGAGCAGCTGATCAGCACCGGCCACGCCTATGCCGCCGAGGGCCATGTGCTGTTCTCGGTCAGCAGCTTCGCCGACTACGGCAAGCTCTCGCGCCGCGACCCGGAGGAAATGCTGGCTGGCGCGCGCGTCGAGGTAGCCCCCTACAAGCGTGACGCCGGCGACTTCGTGCTGTGGAAGCCCTCCAGCGACGACCTGCCGGGCTGGGACTCGCCCTGGGGCCGCGGCCGCCCGGGCTGGCATATCGAGTGCTCGGCAATGGCCGCGGCGCACCTGGGCCCGACCATCGATATCCACGCCGGCGGCGTCGACCTGCAGTTCCCGCACCACGAGAACGAGATTGCGCAAAGCGTCTGCGCCCACGGTGGGCAGACCTTCGCCCGCTTCTGGCTGCACAACGGCATGCTCAACTTCGGCGGCACCAAGATGAGCAAGTCGATCGGCAACATCGAGCGGGTGCACGACCTGGTCCGCCAGCACCCGCCAGAGGCGCTGCGCTATGCGCTGCTGTCGGCGCATTACCGGCAGCCGCTGGAGTGGTCCGATGCGCTGATCGAGCAGTCGGTGCGCACGCTGGACCGTTTGTACGGCACCTTGCGTGACCTGGTTGATGTCAGCGTTGAGGGCGCTATTCCAGCCGGCGTCGAGGCGGCGCTGGACGATGACCTCAACACACCGTTGGCACTGGCCGAAGTGGCCCGTATCGCCAGCGAAGCGCGCAAGGCCGAGTCCAGCGAAGAGAAGTCGCGCCTGAAGCGTGAGCTGCTCGGCGCAGGCCTCGCTCTTGGCCTGCTGCAGCAGGCGCCGGCCGAATGGTTCGGGCGTGGTGCTGAAGCCGGCGACGATGCACGTATCCAGGCCTTGATCGACGAACGCATCGCCGCCAAGCAGGCACGCGATTT
>QFOV01000341.1 GCA_003248565.1 Stenotrophomonas sp. | reverse complement strand
TCGCGGCCGCGCCGTGGCGGATCGAGGAAGTCCGGTGGTGTATCGATCAGGCGACGCAGCAGGGCGTCCAGCGAGGCGCTGTTGCTCATGGTTGGTTCCGTAAGGTGTTTTTCATCGGCCGACCATGCCCGGTGACTGGTAATGACGTTGGCTGAAATCGCGCGCGAAGGCCAGCAGGTCGGTCATGTCACGCACGACGTGGATATCCCAGCCCAGCTCGCGTGCGCGCAGCAGGTCGGCGGTCCAGCCCTTGGCACCGGCCATGCTTGCTGGCAGCGGGCTGTAAAGATTGAGCGCCATGGTGCCGCCAGCCCGGCCCGCACGCAGCGCCTGCGCGGCGACATCCCAGCCGCTGTTGCCACGCTCGTCCTGCTCGAACATGGTGGTGATGCCATCGTCGGAGATATGCAGGATATGCACGGCACGCGCACCGGCCGGCCGCTGCGCATAGGTGCTGCGCAGGCGATGGATGGGAAAAGCCGTTGCGCCACCGAAGTAACCCACCAGCACCTTGAGGATGTCGTCCTCGCTGCGCACGAAGCCATCGGTGTGCAGGCATTGCTGTTTGCCACTCCACAAGGTCGCCTGCACGCGCGCACCCGCGCGCAAAGCCGACAACGCAATCACCGCACCGGCCAGGGTCAGCCATGAGGTGACCTGCTGCGGATCGGGCATGGAGCCGGAGCTGTCCACGTAGAGGTCCAGATCAATCGGTTCGTTGGCAGGTTCGTTGCCCGGCGCCGGCCCCATCACCCGCTGCACCGTGGTCACGCCCGGCACCACGGTGGGCGACTGCATCAAGGTCTGCAGCCAATCCACCGCATCCAGTGGATCGCCTGGTTCCCAGGGCTCCAGACCTTCCAGTTCGAGCTCCTGCGCCTGCGGCTGTGGGCTGACCGGGAAACGGATCAGGTGCGGCAAGGCGCGCTCGCGGTAGTAGCGCACCGCGAATTGCTGCGGGTCCATGTCCAGTCCGGCCGCACGCAGGATTTCGCCGTACTCAAACGGCTCCCGGGTCTGGCCGTGACCGGGCGTGCTGGTCGGCAATGCGTCCTCCGCCACCACGTCTACCGTGCCAGTATCTTCCTCACCAGTGATCCGCGGATCGAGCGCCGGATGCAGCACTGGTGCGAGTTCGTCGTCTTCCAGCCGGTCCAGTCCCACCGGTTGACTACCGCGGCCGGCATGGCGGGTATCCATCAGCGCGTCGACGCGCGCGTCACTGATCGTCTCCAGCAAGTGCGGCAGCAGCAAGGCGCTGAAACGGCTGGCACCTTCCATCCATTCGCCAGCATAGGTGCGGATCACCCGCGCGCCCAGCCAGGCATCGCCGCGCAGGCCTGCAGCTTCCAGCGCTGGTCCGCCGAGGCTGCCTGCCGGCTGCTGCCACAGCTGTTCGTAGATGCCCATGTACAGCTGCCACAGCGGTGAACTGCCGCTGGCGCCGGTGGCAAGGCGCCGGTAGATATCGGCCATGCGCAGGCCACATTGGCGTTGCAGGCGATCGTTGATCAACAGGTCGGTATAGAGGTTGGCGACCATCGGCGCGTGCGCTTCCAATGTCGGCAATGCGCGATGGATACGCGCCAGCAGCCGCGCGTGATCCGTTGCAGTCGCCGGTGCCAGCACGTGGTGGCCGATCTCATGGGCAAGTATTTCGCGGGCGTGGTCCTGCAATCCAAGGCGCTGCACCTGCGGCAGATCGATCACCACCCGCTGGTCGGCCAGGCGGATCATCGCGAAGCTGCCGGTCAGGCCCTCCTTCGCCGCCTCGACACTGCTGGCGCACAGGCGCGGGTCCTGCAAACGGGTGAAACGGCTCCAGTCGGCCAGCGCCAGCGGCCAAGCGGCGCGCCAGTTGGCCAGCAGGCTTTCCTGCTCGGTGCTGCTCATGCCGCGCCCGGTAGCAGGCGCACGTGGTGCGACCACGGCGAATACAGTGCAATACCCGCCGGCCCAGCCACTGCCACAAGGCCATCAGCGGGTGCGGCGTAAGCGATGTCGGTCGTGCCTATGCGCGCGCCTCGGCTGTCGATTAAAAGCTGCGTGGCCGGCGTGGCCTGCGCGGCGGCAAACTCGGCCGCACTGGCTGGCAACACCACGCCACCGAAGGCATCGGCAATCAGCAGGTAATGGCGGTCGCCGCTACGTGCGATGAAACCTTCCGCGCTGGCGCGCAGCTCCGGCGGCGCGGCGAAAGGGCCGCCAAGCCCGGTGAAGCCGCCCACCGTCTGCCCCTGCGCGCTTGCCGCTGCACCCTGCGGGTGCCACCAGCGCTCGCTGCCGAGTTGGCTGCGTAGCGACGGCCATTGCATTTCGTCGACGCCCATCGCTTCTGCAGCCAAGGCGACAGGCAGACCATCAGCCTGCGCCAACGCTGCCTCGCGCAGATGCGCCATGCCCGCCTGCCACGCACACAGCGCGCCGACGCTTCGCAAGGCCGCCGTGCTGTCGCAACGCGGCGCCAATGCGGCCATGCGCTGCAGCCATGCGTCAATGCGCACGCCCGGCACCTCGTGCATGCGCACGACCGCATTGCTGAGTGCGCCCAGTGTCGCCAGCGGTGCAGTTGCGATCAGGGATGCAGCAGGCACTGCCAGCTGCTGCCACGCGGCATCAACCCACGGCAGCCGGGCTGCCGGTCCCGCGAGTCCCTGTGCAACCAGCTCCAGGCCCAGCTCGAAGGCCGCTTCGGTGGCCGCCGGCATCGCGGCTTCATCCACTGCGGCGAGCGCCAGGCACAAGGGGTCGAGCGTCTGCGCGACGAAGATGGAGAACGCTGCGGTGTCCAAATTTGGCCAGCGCTGCCGCGCTTCGGCAACCTGCTGGTTGAGCAGGCTGCGGCGCGATGCCAGCAGGCCGGTCAGTGCGGGTGACAGCACCTCAGCGCGCCTGCTGCCAATGCAGGTAATTGGTATAGCGCTGGTGCAGGTACTTGAGCTTGAGCAGGTCGTCGTACAGATGACCGTAGAGCTTGCGGCCCTTTACCCGTTCCTCCACCAGCCGTTCGATGCGCGTGAGACGCGCACGCGTCTCGCGCTCGCTGATGCCATCCAGGCCGCGCGCGAACTGCGCGGACAGCTCGCCGACCGGATCGTTGCGGTCCAGGTCCAGGCGTCCAGGCGGTCGTACTCGGCATTGGAGCTGTCCAGCAACCAGCGCAGCCAGCTGAGCCGGTCGCTGCGGTAAGCGGCGTTTTCCGGCAGCGCGAAGAACGGCGCATCCAGATCCGGTTGCAGCTTGTCGTTGAGCACGAATGGCAGCACCTGGCGCACGTCGTCAAGGGCGACCGCGGCATTGCCGCGGAACCAGGCCAACGCCTTGGCAAACATCAGCAAGGTCATCAGGTTGCGCACCGACAAACCATTGCGGGTCTGGCACCCCAGGTCCTTCATGCGATCACGGCCGGAATCGGCGGCAATCGCCTGGGCCCAGTCAACCCCGGCCAGGCGCACGGTGTCCTTGGTCAGGTACTCGAACTGCGCACCCGCGGTCTCCATCAACTCGAACTGGCTGCTGAAGAATTCAATGCGCCTGCGCACATCCTGCGGTACCTCCACCGCACGGATCTGCTGCAGCATCAGGTCGCCTTCTTCCTCGCTGAAAATGATCTCGCGCGGCACCACTTCTTCCGGACGGATGTTCTGCTCGATGCGCAGCAGCATCTCTTCGAGGAAGCGCGGGTTGAAGGCCAATGCCTGCACCACCACGTCGATGCGGTCGCGCAGGGCCTCGATCACCTGGTAGGTACCGCCGCCACGGTCGTCGTTGGCAGTGAGGTACCACGCCGACTCCGGGCATTCGTAGACCTGGTTGAGCACTTCGGCGTAGTTGTCGCCCATCACCGTCAGCAGCGCGCTCTGGGTGCGGGTGGGGATGCGGTTGTACTCGTCGATGATCTTGACCCGCATGCCCAGCCAGCTGCGCCACGCGATGCGGATCTGCGACATGTCCTGCGCGGCGACCAGATCGGCCGGCAGCGGATTGCCGAGCAGGTCGGCGATGGTCATCTGCGGGTGGCCGTGCTGCATGGCGCGGCGCACCTCGCGCACCGGGTAACCGGCAAGCACGCCCATCAGGATCGCGCTGGCGGTCTTGCCCCGGCCGGGGCCACCAACGAACAGGCACTTGCGGCGGGTGGCGAAGGTCAGCAGCGGCAGCAGCACGTAACTGGAATAGCTCTGCGCCGATGGCAAGGTCAGCTGGCGGCGGGTATCACCAACATTGAAGCTGGCCGACGGACCGGCGTGGTACTCGATGTCGTAATGCGGGCTGATGATGGCGTTGTTGACGATCCAGAAGTAGGCCTGGCGCAGCTTCTCGTCCAGCGCCAGCGGCGCGGCATCGGTGGCATCGGCCAGCTGCACCGGTCCTTCATACAGTTCGGCCACATCGAAGGTCCGCGCCACCGGCTCGGCCTTCGGGTTGGTTGGCGCCTGCGACAGGCGCTGGAACAGGTTGAATGGCGACACCGGGCGTCCCTTCATCACGGAACCCGGATTCTAACGTGGGGGCCGTGACGTCGGCCGTTGCTCAATCAGCCGCCTGTGCGGCCTGCTCGAACTCGAATACCTGCACGCGTTCACCGGCGGAGACAGTGGCCGTCAGCCGCCGGCCGTTACGCTGGTAAGCGATCCGTTGCGGGAAGTCATGCCGGGGGTTCTCGAACACCACCGACTGCGCGCCCTGCTCCACCAGCGCGAACCTGACCGGCGAGGGATTCCCTGCAACATCGGCGACGTAGTACAGCTGTCCGCCTTCATCGATGATGCGCAGGCGCTCCTGGAACCGCAGCTCGCCCTGCCGATAGCTTCGGCCCTCACCTTCCAGCACATCCGCCTGCCGACGCCAGTGCTCTTCACCGCTCGTACCGGCCGCCATGCCCGTGCGTTGCCAGCTGCCCAGCAGCCAATCCAGCGACGTCAGCTCGGCCGCAGCTGCGGTCACGGCACTGGCTGCGCCGACCACCAGGACCAAGCAGAGCAGGAGCCTGCGCATCAGCTGCGCGGCGGGATCAGCGCATCATCCAGGGCGCTTGCACGCTGCCAGGCCGGGCGGCCACGCAGGCGTTCGCCATACGCGGCAAACGCATCGCGCGCCGGCATGCTCTTGAACATCTGCCCCCACAGGATCTGGCTGCCAACGTAGACGTCAGCAGCGCTGAAACGCTCGCCGAGCAGCCACGGTGATGCCAACGCGGCCACCTGCTCCAGGGTATCAATGGTCTGATCGAAGCTGCCGTAGCCCACGGTGCCAGCCTTCTCCAGCGGGGCAAGCAGGCCCAGCGCCTTCGCGCTGACAGCGGCTTCCACCGGTCCGGCGGCGAAGAACAACCAGCGCAGGTAACTGCCGCGCAGCGGATCATCCAAGGCGGGTGCCAGTCCTGCAGCAGGAAACGCATCGGCCAGATAGGCGCAGATCGCCGCAGCCTCGGTCACCACCACGCCACGGTGCACGATGGTCGGCACCTTGCCCATCGGGTTGATGGCGAGGAACTCTTGGCCTTTCATGCTCTGGCCATATTCCAGCACCTCGGTGCGATACGGCTGGCCCAACTCCTCCAGCATCCAGCGCACGATGCGCCCGCGTGACATCGGGTTGGTATAGAAGACGATCTCTTCTG
>QFOV01000340.1 GCA_003248565.1 Stenotrophomonas sp. | reverse complement strand
GGCGCCGGGCCGCTGTCGTCTTCGATCACCTGGATGTCGGCATGTTCGGGCAAGCCCTGCAACATCGGCCCGAGCCGCGAGGTGGCCAGGCCAGTCAAGGCACCGCCACTTATCCACAAGGCATGCTCGGCGCGGGTCAGGCCGACGTACAGCAGGCGCGCGGTTTCGGCCTCCTCATCGGCGTTGACCTGCTGGCCCACGGCCTTCCACTCGGGATCTTCCTTGTCGATCTTCCAATGCAGTACGCGCTGCTCGCCATCATGCACCGTGCGGTGGTTGCTGCTGTCCGGCGCATTGGTGGCGATGCCGACGAAGGGCAGGTAGACCAGCGGATATTCCAGGCCCTTGCTCTTGTGCAGGGTGATGATCTGCACGCGCCGGGCATCCGATTCCAGCCGCAACAGCTGCGCTTCATCGCCTTCGTCGGCGTGGGCGATCTGCGTCTGCAGCCAGTCCAGCAGGCCATGCAGGCCGATACTGCGGTTGCTGGCTTCCTGCAGGGCTTCGGCGAGCTGCAGGTAGTTGGTGAGACGGCGCTCACCGTCGATCAGCAGCAACAGGCGTTCGGCCTGTTCGGCGCACAGGTCCGACAGCAGGGCGAGCACGCCGCCGCGCTGCCAGCGCTCACGCCATTGCAGCAGGCGTTCCTGGTGCAGGCGCTGTTGTTCGCCTTCGTGTTCCATCGCGGCGATGGCGGCTGCGCTTTCACCCAGCAGCACCGTCGCCAGCGCAGCGCGCAACCGGCCTTCGTCGGCCGGTTGCAGCAGGGCCAGCAGCAGCAGGCGCAGTTCGTGCGCCTCGGCGCTGGCGAACAGGCTCTGCTTGCCTGCAGCTACGGCCGGGATGCCGAGCGCGGCCAAGGCCTGCTGCACGCGTGAAGCTTCCTTGTGCGAACGCACCAGCACGGCAATATCACCCGGCTGCACCGGCTTGCCATCAACCAGCGCGCGTTCTTCGCGGGCGGCGCTGAGCACCTTGTGGATATCTGCCACGCAGGCGGCAGTGGCGGCGTCGCGCGAGGCATCGGCCTTCAGCGGCTTGCCGTCGGCGTCGCCTGCGATCAATTGCAGGGTCAGCGCCGGAGCTGGCTTTCCGTCGAACAGATAATCGGCATCGCTGCGCTTGCTGCCCGGCAAGACCGGCTCGAACTGGATGCGCTCGTCGAGGAAAGCCTCGGGGCCGGCGTTGTCGTACAGCGCCTGGATCGCACGCAGCACGCCCGGGCGTGAGCGGAAGTTGCGGTCGAGCGCGGGTGCGGCTTCGGCCAATGCCTTGGCCTGCAGATAGGTATGCACATCGCCACCACGGAAGCCGTAGATGGCCTGCTTGGGATCGCCGATCAGGAACAACGCGGCATCACCATCGTCGGCGGCGAACACACGGCGGAAGATGTCCCACTGGCGCGGGTCGGTGTCCTGGAACTCGTCGACCAGGGCGAAGCGGTACTGCGCGCGCAGGCGTTCAGCCAGATGTGTGCCGTGCGGGCCATGCAAGGCATTGGCGACGTTGTCGATCAGGTCGTCGTAGGTCTGCTGGCGGCGCAGCTGCTTGAGCTGGGCCAAACGCTGACGAACCTCGTTGCGCAACTGGTGCAGCAGCACGATCGACTGCTGGCGCTGCCACTGTGTCACCTGCGCCAACGCCTGCAGGTAGCCGGCGATCAGTGGCTGCAGCGGCGATTGCGGGGTGCTGCCGGCCTTGGCCTTGTTGGTCCTGGCGGTGAGCACGTCCAGCGTCAGCCGCTCCAGACGTTCGTCCAGTTCGGCAGTCGGATCGGGATGGCGGCTCCACTGCAGCAGTTGCTGGAACAGCGGCTCGATCCAGTCGGACTTGTAGCTGGACTTGTTGAGGATGCCGCCTTCCACCGCGCCACGCAGCTGCTGCAGATAGGTGTCGCCATGCTCGGCGATGCCAGCAGCAAGACGCTGCGCAGCGCCGTCGCGGAACGGGCGCGTGTCTTCGATCAGGGTCTGCGGTGGCTGTGGATGAAGTGGCAGCTCGGCAGCCAATGCCGGCAAATCCCGGGCCAGTGCGTCCGGACTTTTCCACAGGCCGAGCAGCGCTTCCAGATGCTCGCCCTGCCCTGCATGCAGCCGCCACAGGTCGGCAGCCAGTTCGGCGTGCAGTTCGCGGGTATTGGCCAACAACTCGGGCGCGGCAAAGGTGTGTCCGCTCTCCAGTGCGTATTCGCCCAGAACGCGGGTACAGAAGCCGTGGATGGTGAAGATCGAGGCCAGATCTGTTTCTTCAGCGGCAATGCGCAGGCGCCGGCCCAGTTGTGCGGCACTTTCCGCGCCCTGCTGCAGGTGGCGCTGCAAGATGTCGCGGGTGAGCGTGGTTTCAGGGCTGTCCTTGTCGTCTGGCGTGCTATCGACCACACGTGCAGCCAGTTCCAGGCGTTCACGGATGCGCTTGCGCAGTTCCTGGGTCGCCGCGTCGGTGAAGGTCACCGCCAGGATCTGGCCCATGCGCAGGCCCTGCTCCACCACCAGCCGGGTGAACAGCGTGGCCAGGGTGAAGGTCTTGCCGGTGCCGGCACTGGCCTCGATCAGGCGCAGGCCGTCCAACGGCAGGTGCAGGTACGGGTCCTGCTGCAGCGCTTCGGTGCTCATGCGCCGGCTCCGTTCATGACATCGTTTTCAGCGTCGAAATCGGGCAATACGCGGCCCTCGCGCAGCGCGGTAAATATCAACAAGGCGTTGTGGATAAATCTGTGAGTAGTGCTTGGCGATGCAAACGGATCGGTGCCGCGCAAGGCCAATTGCAGGGCTTCGCCGTTGCGCTCGCCCCAGCTGTGTTCGCTGCCGAACCAGCGCGCCTGCGCCGCGTTTTCGCGTTTGTCCTCGTCGGCGTTGTAGATCTCCCAACCGGTGTAGGGAGCGAATAGAAACGGCGCCTGCATTCCTTCAGAACGTAGGCGCAGCAAGGCTTTCAAGGCTTCCTGTGCAGTCTTTTCAGAAAGCTCTGGAAGCCGATGCGGGCCATAGCCAGCCTGCCCGTTGTCATGGAACTGCAGCATCGATGACGGCGCACCGGCAGCGTTCACCAACAGCCAATCCAGGCCACCGCGCAGCACATAGGCCACCCCCGGCGCACCCGCCTGCAGGCGAATCAGACCCTGTGGATGAATTTGATCGACACGCCCATGCAGGCGCACGCCATCAAGCTGAACTTCGTAGCGTTGCGAGCCCAGCGGCTGGCCGTCGTACCACTGC
>QFOV01000339.1 GCA_003248565.1 Stenotrophomonas sp. | reverse complement strand
TCGGCCAGCTGCAGCAAGGTGGTGTTGAGGTCCTTGCGGTGCACCGACCAGATCACTTCGCTGTCATCGCGGCCGTAGCGCTGCAGGTCGGCCGCGCCTTCGCGCGGGTGCACCATGCGCCCGCGCATCATCACCGCCTTGGCCATCACTTCGTCTTCGACGCCGGCCTGGCGCAAGGCATTGCGGCCGCGTTCGGCCAGTGCGAGATTTATCGAGCGACCGGACTCGTAGTCGGCGATGCGCGGATCACCGCGCCGTTCGTAGATGGTGATCTTCCAGCCCTGCCGCGACAGCAGGATGGCGAGCAGGGAACCGGCCAGGCCGGCGCCGATCAGGGTGAGACTGCGTGGGGTGGGGGTGTTCAAGTCACAGTATTCCGTTGGTCAGACGCCAGCCCAGGTTTCCACTTCGTCGACGAAGCGGTAGACATCGCTGTAGCGGTTGTACAAAGGCGTGGGCGAGATGCGGATGACATCGGGCTCGCGCCAGTCGCCGAGCACGCCGACCGATTGCAGGTACTCGAACAGCGAGCGGCCCTGCGCGCGACCGCCGGCCACGCGCAGCGACAACTGGCAGCCGCGGCGCTCGGGTTCGGCAGGCGTGATGATCTGCAGCACATGATCCAGGCGCGCACGCACCATGGTTTCCAGGTAGCCGGTGATCTTCAGCGATTTGGTGCGCAGTGCGTCCATGCCGGCCTCGTCATACAGCGCCAGCGATGCTCGCAGTGGAGCCAATCCGAGCACCGGCGGATTGCTCAGCTGCCAGCCTTCCGCGCCCAGCTCGGGCACGAACTCCGGTGCCATCTGGAAGCGGGTGGCCTGCTCATGACCCCACCAGCCGGCGAAGCGCGGCAACGAGGTGTCCCTGGCGTGGCGTTCGTGCACGAAGGCGCCAGCAACCGCACCCGGACCGGCATTCAAGTATTTGTAGTGGCACCACACCGCGAAATCCGGCGCGACATCGTGCAGGTTCAACGGCACGTTGCCGACCGAGTGGGCGAGATCGAAGCCGATGTTGGCGCCCTGCGCACGAGCGAGGCGGGTGATCGCATCGAGATCGAACACCTGGCCGGTGCGGTATTGCACGCCCGGCCACAGCACCAGCGCGACGCGCTTGCCGTGCGCGTTGATGGCCTGTTCGATGGCCTGCATCGAGATGGTGCCGTTGGCTTCATCCGGCTGCACTTCGATAAGGTCAGTGGCTGGGTTGAAGCCATGGAAGCGGATCTGTGCCTCGACCGCGTGGCGGTCGGTCGGGAAGGCGCCGGCCTCCATCAGGATCGCTGGGCGCTCGCTGCTCGGGCGGTAGAAGCTGACCATCATCAGGTGCAGGTTCACGCTCAGCGTGTTCATTGCCACCACTTCATGCGGCAGCGCGCCGACCACGCCGGCCAGCGAATCGCGCACCAGGCGGTGATAGCTCAACCATTGCGTCGGACCGGTGAAGTGGCCTTCGACGGCGATGCGGCCCCACTGATCCATCACTTCCTGCACCATCGCCTGCGCGCCGCGTGGCTGCAGGCCCAGCGAGTTGCCGACGAAATAGGCTTGATCGGTGCCCTGGTGCTGCGGGATCAGGAACTGACTGCGCAGGTGGCGCAGCGGATCGGCAGCATCAAGTGCGGTGGCGTGAGCGGGTGACAGCGTTTCGTTCATCGGTGCGGACACGTCGAGGATGTACCCGCAGTGTAACCGCGCCCGACCACTCAGGCTTCTGGCGTGACCGGTCTGGGCAATGGATGCACGGCGCCGCATTGTGTGCAGGTACGGTGTTCGGTCGAGGCATGGAACCGGTCGAAGACCTTGGGCAGATCGGTCTCGATGTTCTTCAGGTGGAAGAACTCCTCGTAGATCTTGTGATTGCATTGCTGGCAGAACCACATGAAGCCATCGAGCTCATGGTCCAGGCGCTTGCGCTCGACCACCAGGCCGATCGAACCGGGCATGCGCTGCGGCGAATGCGGCACGCGCGGTGGCAGCAGGAAGATCTCGCCGGCGCGGATCGGGATGTCGCGAACCGCGCCGTCTTCCTGCACGCGCAGCACCATTTCGCCTTCCAGCTGGAAGAACCATTCCGGGCCCTCGTCCCAGTGGTAGTCGTTGCGGCTGTTCGGGCCGGCAACCACCATGACGATGAAGTCACCGTTCTCGATCATCTTGTTGCCGACCGGCGGCTTCAGGAGATGGCGGTGTTCTTCGATCCAGCCGAGCAGGTTCAGGGGTAGGGGGAGCATGCGGGGCCTTTATGGTGGCGATGCAGTTGCTGTTCCCTTCTCCCACTGGGAGAAGGTGCCCGGAGGGCAATGCTTTTGAATTTCCTTCTCCCTTCGGGAGAAGGTGCCCGTAGGGCGGATGAGGGTCGGTTGCGCCTTGAGCGCGGCCCGACCCTCACCCCAACCCCTCTCCCGCAGGGAGAGGGGCTCTCAATCTCAGTGCCTTTTGCCCTTCCGCGGCACGAACGACAGCGCCTTCTCATACGCCGGCTGCAGCTCTTCCGGCGAGCCCACATCAATGCCCATCTCGCTGACCCGGCCGTCGCGCAGGCTGTAGACCCAGCCGTGCACCATCAGCTTCTGGCCGCGGGCCCAGGCGTCCTGCACGATGGTCGAGCGGCAGGCGTTGACCACCTGCTCGATCACGTTCAACTCGCACAGGCGCGCGTGGCGCAGCTCCGGGTCGTCGATCTGCGACAGGATGTCGTCGTGCTTCTGGGCGACATCACCGACGTGGCGCAGCCAGTTGTCGGCGAGGCCGACACGCACCTTGTTCAAGGCCGCATGCACGCCGCCGCAGCCGTAATGGCCGACGATCAGGATGTGCTTGATCTTGAGCTGGTCCACGGCGTACTGGATCACGCTCAGGCAGTTCAGATCGGTGTGCACCACCACGTTGGCGATGTTGCGGTGGACGAAGATCTCGCCCGGCGCCATGCCGATGATCTGGTTGGCCGGTACCCGCGAATCGGAGCAGCCGATCCACAGGTATTCCGGACTCTGCTGCTTGGACAGTTGCTGGAAGAACTCGGGATCTTCCTTCTCGATCCGGTCCGCCCATTCGCGGTTCTTCTGCAGCAGGTTATGGATGTCTTTCATGGTGAAGCTTCCCTTGCGATCTTGAGGGGGAGGGCGCTGCTGCGCGCTTGCGCGGCAGCGTCGCGGGAAACGGGGCGCGGCTCAGGCATCAGGCTGGTCGCCGTGCTCACTGCGATACAGCTGCATCCACTGCGC
>QFOV01000338.1 GCA_003248565.1 Stenotrophomonas sp. | reverse complement strand
TGGTTCCTCTCGCACCGCCTGCTGCTGGCGATGGGCACACCGGCCGAATCCCTGCCGATGGCCGATGCCTATCTGAAGGTGATCTTCCTGGCGATGCCGCTGCTGTACGCGTTCGCCTTCATCACCGCCGCCCTGCGCGGCGCCGGCGATGCGCGCACGCCGTTCCGCTTCCTGCTGTTGGCGGTGTTGATGGATATCGCCTTCAACCCGTTGCTGATCTTCGGCGTGGGTCCTTTCCCGGAACTCGGCATTGCCGGTGCAGCGTGGGCCACCTTCTTCTCGCAGGGCCTGGCATTGGCCGGGCTGATGCTTTACCTGCGCAACAAGCGACACATGCTGTGGCTGGGACGCAAGGACATCGGCCTGCTGAAGATCGACACCGTCATCCTCAAGGCGCTGGTGGTCAAAGGCGTGCCGATGGGCCTGCAGATGATCCTGATCTCGCTGGCGATGATCATGATGATCAGCATGGTCAATGGCTACGGCGTGGAAACCGCCTCGGCCTATGGCGCGGCGATGCAGTTGTGGACCTACGTGCAGATGCCGGCCATGGCCATTGGCGCAGCCTGCTCGACGATGGCCGCGCAGAACGTGGGCGCCGGCCTCTGGCCACGGGTGGAAGCCACCGCACGTACCGGCGTGCTGTTCAATTTCCTGCTGACCGGTGCCTTGATCGCGCCGATTATCCTGTTTGATCGCAGCACCCTGGCGTTGTTCCTGCCTGCCGCCAGCGAGGCGCTGGAGATCGGCCGCCACCTGAATCACATCGCGGTGTGGTCGTTCCTGTTCTTCGGGGTCAACTTCGTGCTGTCCGGCGTGGTCCGCTCCACCGGCGCGGTGCTGCCGCCGCTGTTGATCCTGGCAATCGGCATGTGGGGCATCCGCGTGCCGTTCGCGCTGTGGCTGCAGCCACGCTTTGGCGCCGATGCGATCTGGTGGAGCTTCCCGGTCAGCGCGCTGTGCTCGATGCTGATGATCATGGCCTATTACCGCTGGGGCAATTGGCGCAAGGCAACGATCCTGGACAAGCCGGCGCAGGCCACCCCGGCGGAAGTGCCGGCTACACCACCATCGCCGGTGGCGGATCCGGATGTGGAATTGGAGCGCTAGACAGCGCTGTGGGAGCTGTGGGAGCGGCGTAAGCCGCGAAGCAGGCATTGCTAGCTCAACCCCTCCCCAACCCTCCCCTACGCCTCCGGCGCAAGGGAAGGAGCTGCACGACCTGTAGTGCCGAGCCATGCTCGGCAGGGGCATTACCGGTGACGGCTCATGCCGAGCATGGCTCGGCACTACATGTGGAGCAAATGCCGAGCATGGCTCGGCACTACAGTTGCAGCGGATCAATAACTGCCGTCGAAGGCGAAGATCGGCTTGCGTTGCTGCCACAGGCCCTTGGTGAAGTCCGGGAACTCCAGGGTCTGGAAGCTGTTGGCGATCGACTGCTCGGACAGCGGGGTGATCGCACTCCAGGTCACGGCGTCATAGATGTCGATCGGCATCGGAGCCTTGGCCTTCAATGCTTCCACGAAGGCGTGGATCACAAACCAGTCCATGCCACCGTGACCAGCGCTTGCGGCGGTATCGGCATGCTGCTTCCACAGCGGGTGCTCGTACTGGTCCTGGTAGGTCTTGAACTCTTCCCACTGGTGCGGCGGGCTGCGGCCTTCGATGTGGATGCCGTGGTTGACGTCCATCCACAGGCCCTTGGTGCCCTGCACACGGAAGCCCATCGAATACGGGCGCGGCAACGAGGTGTCGTGCTGCAGCAGGATGGTCTCGCCGTTCTCGCAGGCCAGCGTGGTGGTGACAATGTCGCCGAGCTTGAACTTGACCTTGGTGCTCGGGTGCGTAGTGCCACCGCTCTTGGCAACGGTGTACTCGTGCAACCCGCGCGCCTTGCTGGCAAAGGCATTGATATGGGTGAAACGGTTGCCGCGGTTGATGCCGGTATACATCGCGCAGGGGCCGATGCCGTGGCTGGGATACAGCTCGCCATTACGCTGGACCGAATGCTCGGTACGCCAACGCGCTTCCGACCAGCCCTTGGCACCGAACTCCACGCCGCTGTCATAGGGCTGCGACGGATCACCCGAGTTGAACTTCACTCCACGCAAGTCGTGCTGATATCCACCCTGCAGGTGCACCAATTCGCCGAACAGGCCCTGGCGCACCATCTGCAGCGCGGCCATCACGTCACGGCGATAGCAAACATTCTCCAGCAGCATGTACGGCGTGCCGGTGCTGAGCTGGGTATTGAGCACATCCCAATGGTCCTGCAGGGTGATGCCAGCGACCACTTCGCAGCCCACCGCGACCTTGGCCTGCATCGCCGCGATCGCCATCGGTGCATGCAGCTCCCATGGGGTTGCGATGATCACGCCATCCAGGCCGCGCTGCTCCAGCAGGCGCTTCCACGCGTTCTGGTCGCGGTCGGCGCCATAGGCCTGCGGTGCCGGCTTGCCGGCCTTGGACACCATGTCCATGGCGCGGCCGAGCATGATCGGCTCGATGTCGCACAGGGCAACCACTTCGACGTCGTCGCGGCGTACCAGTTCCTTCAACAGTACCTGGCCACGCATGCCGGTGCCGATCACGCCCAGGCGCACCTTGCGACCACGTGCCCAGGCCGGCGTGTTCGGCAGCAGGCTGGTGGCGGCCAGGGCCGCGCTGGCCATGATGAATTCCCTACGCTTCATTGTGTTTCCTCTTTCAGGGGTCGTGCCGGTCATGGCAGGCGTGCCGCGACCGTGCTGACGGTGTCACTGTCTTCCCCCTCATGCAATGCATGAGGGGGAAGCGCTGCTGCGGTGGATCAGAACTTGTAGGTCGCGGTCACGCTGTAGATGCGGCCGAAGTTGTTGGCGTAACCGGCGAAGTTCATCCAGTCGTTCGGGTCGTAGAACGGCAGGCGGTTGAACAGGTTCTTGACGGTCACACCAACGCTCAGCTTCTCGATCGGACGCCAGTTCACGCTCAGGTTGGCCGTCCACCATGCCGGTGCGCCACCGCAATGGCCCGGGGCCAGGTCGAGGTAGCTGCCGGTGCAGGTCTGGGCGTTGTTGTCCTGCGCATCGATGCGGTCATAGGCCCACTTGGTGCCGCCGACATAGTTCACGTAGAAGCCGGTATCCCAGTTGCCATACGTCCAGTTGGTGTTGAACGTGGCGCGCACCTTCGGGTTGTTGTAGTAGCCAACCACGTTGCCGTAGTACCAGCCGTCACCGTTGTCGGAGTTGTACAT
>QFOV01000337.1 GCA_003248565.1 Stenotrophomonas sp. | reverse complement strand
AGATCCCCCACTTCCAGCACGCGGGTGTGTGCACCCTTGCCGCGGCGCGACAACGCGTTGAGCCGCACTTCAACTTCCTGCAGCGCGAACGGCTTGATCAGGTAGTCATCAGCACCGGAATCGAAGCCTGCCAGCTTGTTGTCCAACGAGTCACGCGCGGTAAGCATCAGCACCGGCGTCTGCTTGCGCGCATCGTTGCGCAGCTTGCGGCAGACTTCTATGCCGTCCATGCCTGGCAGGTTCAGATCCAGCACGATCGCATCGAACTCGTGCACCACAGCCAGGTGCAGGCCGGTCACGCCATCGGCGGCAAAATCTACCGTGTGCCCACGATCCTCGAGATAGTCCCCAAGATTGGCGGCGATGTCACTGTTGTCTTCGATTACAAGAATGCGCACGTGGGCGATTACCTTATGTCTTGAAAAGTACAGGCGACTCCGAAGGCCGCTTCTGACGAATTACAGCACACCCATCGTTAACTTCTTACATCCTGGCCACAGCTGATAGCTACACACTGCGCAGCCACCATCCGTAGATCGGAATTCAATTGCCGACTTTTACGTCCCTGCCCCCCTGCACCGACTGCAGATAATTCTGCGAACTACGCTTCATGCGCTCACGCTCGGCTACCGTGAAACACTGGGTCGATGCCATCTGCGAGCCCAAGGTCTTTTCCCGACGGCAGATCTGCCGACTGTCTTCGCGCGCCTTGGTAAGCACGGTATTGACGAGTTCCTGGTCATTTAAGACTGCGATCTTCTTCTCGGGCGAGAGCGATTCGATACTGCCATCACCGATGACAAGTGACATGCGCTCAAGGGCAGCAACCACCTGTCCGCGATGCTCAGCGGATATCTCGCTATAAACCTCTCCCGCCTGAAGATCGGCGCGAACCTTCTGCTGCTGGGCAGCGAAAGGCTCGCCGGAACGCACCGGCAGCTCCGCGGGCTTTGAAAAAGCAACTGCGGGCACAGCCAAAACCAACAAAAGCAATAACTTCCGGGTCATACCGAGTCTCTCCGTGGATTTGAGCAACTCTAGCGCCGCCGCCACCAGACGACAACAGTCATGCAATCAGACAAAAACAAGGCCCCGACGGAAACCGCCAGGGCCTTAAAAAATTCCCGATCACCGGACCCACTGAGGAGGGCTGGGTACAGTGGAAACAGGCTAGGGCCAGCCGGATTAAAGGCTTGTTAAAACCATGCAAAGAAATCGCATCCCGGCTTCAGCGCTTGAGGCTGGTCACGTATTCGATCATGCGCCCGGCGATATCGTCCCCCGAGACCCCCTCGATACCCTCCAGACCCGGGGTCGAATTGACCTCCAGCACCAGGGGCCCACGCTTGGAGCGGATCAGGTCGACGCCGGCAATGCCCAACCCCAATGCCTTGGCCGAACGAATCGCCACCTGCTGCTCGGCCTTGCTGCAGACCACCCGCTCGGCAACGCCGCCGGCATGAAGGTTGGAGCGGAAGTCCCCTTCCTGCGCCTGGCGGCGCATGGTCGCCACCACCTGGTCGCCCACCACCAGGCAACGCAGGTCCGCGCCCTGGGCCTCGGCGATGAATTCCTGCACCAGGAAGTTGGCGTACAACCCTCGCAAGGCCTCGACGGTGCCCTTGGAAGCACTGAGCTTCTCGGTGAGGATCACCCCCCGGCCCTGCGTGCCTTCGCTGAGCTTCACCACATGCGGCGGCGGCCCCAACATCGACAACAAGTCATCGGTATCGTCCGGGTTGTCACCGAACACCGTCACCGGCATGTCGATGCCCTTGGCCGCCAGCAGCTGATGCGCGCGCAGCTTGTCGCGCGCGCGCAGGATGGCATCGGACGGATTGGGGGTACGCGCGCCCATCATCTCGAACTGGCGCAGCACCGCCGTGCCGTAGCGGGTGATGGAGGAACCGATGCGCGGGATCACCGCGTCTATCCCGGTCAGCGCCTTGCCCTTGTAGTGCATGCCGAAGCCACTGGAGGTGATGCGCATATAGCAGCGCAGCGGGTCGAGAATGCGCACGGTATGGCCGCGGCTGCGTGCAGCTTCGACCAGACGACGGGTCGAGTACAGCTTGGTATTACGGGAAAGAATGGCCAGTTTCATCGCGGCGGGAGTGGTCGGTAGGCGCGCAGCATATCGCGGCGTAACCGGTCCCGGATGATCTTGATCGCGCCGTTGGGAGGGCCTTCATCGACAGGTAAAGCGAGACCAGGCACCGTGCCGCACGCATCCCCCGAAAAACCGCCAGGAATGGAGCGGGCGAAGGGAATCGAACCCTCGTCAGTAGCTTGGGAAGCTACAGCTCTACCATTGAGCTACGCCCGCTTTGGCGAGGCTGAAGTCTATGCGCCACGCAGGGACAAAGCAATGTCCACGACTGCGCGTTCCCGGCTCAATAAAGCCTTATCGGACGTTTCTGCCTGCGGACCAATGCCGACGACAAGGCCGTAGCCCGGGTAAGCGCAGCGCACCCGGGAACTCGATCCACGCGACAACACCCCCGGGTGCGCTGCGCTTACCCGGGCTACAGCGCTGTGCAAACAGCAGCCCACAACCCACGCCCACACAGCCTCCAAAAAAGAGGCGATGCCGCAAACGCGGCACCGCCTCCCACACACAACACCTGCTTGATTGCTGCTACAGCGGCTTAGAAGCTGCCGCCAAAGCTGGCGAACACCGTCGCATCACGGGCGGACTTCTGCATCGTGGTGGTGCTCAGGCCGATATTGCTTTCCAGGCCGAACAGGCTCAGACGTGCACCCAGCACCGCGGTGGCGTAGTTGCGGTCAAACTCCAGCCCCGGCACCTTGTACATGCCGACGTCCGCCATGGTCTGCAACCAGGCACTGGCCTGCTTGCCGTCCTCGAACTCATGGTCGTAGGTGACCTGCACATAGGGCTTCACGTTGCCGCCATCGAAGCGGGCCTGCCAGCCGATGCGGCCAACGGTCGAATCCAGATCCTGGTCGCCATAGCCAAACGCGGTGGCGCTGGTATTGCTTTCCACGTAGCCATCCAGCTTCACCTTCTGCCAGACCACAGCGGCCACCGGACCATGGCGGAAGCCGCCAGCCTGGCCGAATTCATAGCCAGCATTGATCGCTGCGGTCAGGTTGCTGCCATCCGGCGAGCCTTTGTGCTCACGGGTAGCCGGGCCGAGCTGCACCTTGCGGGTAACGTCGTAACCCAGCCAGCTGTAGCTCAGCTGGCCATTGACCCATGCGCGATCACCGTACCAGCCGGCGAACAG
>QFOV01000336.1 GCA_003248565.1 Stenotrophomonas sp. | reverse complement strand
GCCCGGCACGGTCTTGCCCGGCAGTACGGTGAGTTCATGCTCGCGGCGGCGGTCGGCCTGCTGGCGACGGCGCCGCATCAGGTCGGCGATCAGGAACAGTGCCGCGGCGGCGAAGGTGCTGTGCGGCAGGTAATACAGGCCAGCGGAGATGGTGCCGGTGCTGCCCAGCGCGAAGGCGATGAACAAGGTCGCCGCCGACACCACCACCAGGTATGCCACCAGCACGCTCATGCGGGTGGCTGCCAGCGCGCCCAGCGCACCAACCACAAGGGTCGCGATGCCGGCCCACAGCAGCCAATCGCTGCCGTAACCGCTCATCGCGCCAGCATCGGCATCGAACCACAGCGAGGTCACCCGCAGCACCGAGTACAGGCCGACCTTGGTCATGATCACGAACAGGGCGGCGACCGCGGCCGGCGCACGTGCATACGACTCGGGCAGCCACAGGTACATCGGCAGCAGCGCGGCCTTGGAGCAGAACACCAGCAGCAGCAAGCCCAGGGCGGCCTTGGCCAGCTTCAGGTGCGAGGGTGGCAACTCGACGATGCGCTGGCTGATCTCGGCCAGGTTCAAGGAACCCAGGGTGGCGTAGAGCATGCCCAGCGCGATCAGGAACAGGGTCGAGGCGGTGACGTTGAACACCACGTAATGCAGGCCGATGCGCATGCGCAGGCCACGTCCGCCGGACAGCAGCAGCCCGTAGGAGGCGATCAGCATCACCTCGAAGAACACGAACAGATTGAAGATATCGCCAGTCAGGAAGGCGCCGTTGAGGCCGACCAACTGGAACTGGAACAGCGCGTGGAAATGCGGCGCGCGTCGGTCCCAGCCGGTGCAGGCGTACAACAGGCAGGCGATGGCCAGCAGCAGGGTGGTGAGCAGCATCCAGCCGGCCAGGCCATCAGCCACCAGCGCGATGCCCAGGCGTGCCGGCCAGTCACCGAGCAGGTAGGCCGAGATCTGGCCCTGGCTGGTCTGTGCGAACAGCAACGCCACCGCCGCGGCCAGCGCAGCCATGCTGGCCCAGGCCACCGTGCGCTGCACCTTGGGGCCGTAGCGGCGGTGTTCGATGAACAGCGACAGCGCGGCGCCCAGCAGTGGAATCAGGATCGGCAGGATCACCAGATGATTCATGCGCCAGCCTCCGGCTTGGCCGCTTGCTCAGCCGGCAATTCGGGCTCATGCGCGTCGACGTGGTCGCTGTGGTTGTCGCTGCGGCTGCGCATCGCCAGCACGATGCTCACCGCGGTCATCGCAAACGCAATCACGATGGCGGTCAGCACCAGCGCCTGCGGCAGCGGGTCGGTGTAGTGCACCAGGCTGGTGGCCACGCCGTCCTTGAGCACCGGCGCCTTGCCGGTGACCGGCCGCCCCGCGCTGAAGATCAGCAGGTTGGTGGCATAGGACAGGAAGGTCATGCCCAGGATCACATCGAAGCTGCGCGCACGCAGCAGCAGGTAGACGCCGATGCCGGCCAGTACGCCAATGGCGCTTGCCAGTGCCAGTTCCATCAGTGCATCTCCCCGGTGCGTGCCGAACGGCGGTGGATATCGATTTCGCCGTTGCGGGCATTGCGGGTGCGCGAGGGCTTGATGGTGCCCATCATCGACAGGATCAGCATCACCCCGCCAAACACCACCAGGTAGACGCCGGTGTCAAAACCAATCGCACTGGCCAGCGGCACCGTGCCGATCAGTGGCAGCTCCAGGTCGAGGTGGCCACTGGTCAGGAACGGTACGCCGAACAGCATCGAGGCCACGCCGCTGAGCAGGGCGATCAACAGGCCCAGGCCGATGCAGCGGATGTAGTCGAAGCCGAAGCGCGACTCCACCGACACGGTGCCCTGGATCACGTACTGGATCAGCAACGGCACCGCCAGCACCAGGCCGGCGACGAAGCCGCCACCAGGCGCGTTGTGGCCGCGCAGGAACAGGAAGATCGACACCGTGAGCGTCAGCGGGAACATGATCTGGGCCAGATCGGCCGGCACCGGCAGCTTGATCGGTGGGCCCGGCATGATCTGCTCCGGCGCCATCCGCGTGCGCCGCAGCATCGCGTGCACCACCAGCGCGGCGATGCCGAATACGGTGATCTCGCCGAAGGTATCGAAGCCGCGGAAGTCGACCAGGATCACGTTGACCACGTTGTGGCCATAGGCCTCGGGCAGTGAACGCAGCAGCATCTCGCCGGACATCGTGTTGGGCGGCAGCGTCATCAGCGAATAGGCCAGCGCGGCGATGCCGCCGCCGGCAAGGATGGCGAGCAGCGCATCGCGGCGCTTGCGCCAGCGCGAGTGCTCCGGCGGCGACTGTGCGGGCAGGTAGTTCATGCCAAGCAGCATCAGCACCAGCGTCACCATCTCCACCATCAGCTGGGTCAGGGCCAGGTCGGGTGCCGACAGGAACACGAAGGTCAGCGCCACCATCAGGCCGGTGCCACCCATCACGATCACCGCCAGCAGACGCTGCTGGTACAGGAACAGCCCGGCGAACGCGCAGGCCAGCATCACCAGCCACAGTGTCCAGCCCAGCAAGGGCATGGACTGCGGGGCCGGCCACACCGGCATCACCGGATTGGCGATGTAGGGCGCAGCAGCGACGATCACCGCCACCAGCACCAGCGCGAACAGCATGCGCTGCAGGCTGCCATTGGCCAGCACGGTGGTGAGGCGGTGGGCGAAGCCGAACAACGCGTCCAGCCCGCGATGGAACAGGTGCTTGCCGGTGGGGCGGTTGCGCGCGGCATACAGGTCGGTGAAGCGGCGCAGGCCGAAGTACAGCGCCACACCGCCAACCACGCCAATCGCGCTCATCGCCAACGGCAGGTTGAAGCCGTGCCAGACCGACAGGCTGTACTCCGGCATTGAAGTGCCAAGGATCGACGCCGCTGCGGTCTGCAGCACCGGCGCGATGGTCAGCGTCGGGGCGATGCCGACGGCCAGGCAGATCACCACCAGCACTTCCACCGGCACCTTCATCCAGCGCGGTGGCTCATGCGGCACCACCTCGATGTCGACCGGGCCCTTGCCGAAGAAGGTGTCGTGGACGAAGCGCAGGCTGTAGGCCACGCCAAGGATGCCGGCCAGCAAGGCGGCGGCGCTCATCGCCGAGCGCATCCAGTCCGGGCCCTGCGTTGCCAGTGCCTCAGCGAACAGCATTTCCTTGGACAGGAAGCCGTTGAGCAGCGGGATGCCGGCCATCGCCAGCGAGGCGACGATGGCCAGCGCGCTGGTGATCGGCATCAGCCTGCGCAGGCCGCC
>QFOV01000011.1 GCA_003248565.1 Stenotrophomonas sp. | reverse complement strand
CGTGTCGGGCCGCTCAGCCATGTGCTTGGTTTGATTTGTGAAGTCAACGTCAAGAATAGCGCTGTTTTGGGCTCAGGAGTTGGCGATGCGGATTGCCGCTGCCGCGGTCAGCGGGGCGAGCACGGCGCTGACCAGCAAACCGGCAGCCAGCATCAGCAGCGCACCACCGGGATCAAAGCCTTGTGCCGCTGCCGCCACCGCGCCGGCACCGAACACCAGTACCGGTACGTATAGCGGCAGCACCAGCAGCGCCAGCAGGATGCCGGCGCGGCGCATGCCCACGGTCAATGCGGCGACCACCGCCCCGAGCAGGCTCAGCAGGGGGGTGCCCAGCGCCAGCGCGGCAAGCAGCACCGGCAGCTGCTCGCGCGGCAGGTGCATCAGTTCGGCCAACAAGGGGCTGACCAGGACCAGCGGGAAGGCGGTGGTCAACCAATGCGAGAAGACCCGCACGGCGACCAGCCAGGCCAGCGGTACCGGCGACAACAGCCATTGCTCCAGCGAGCCGTCCTCGGCGTCGCTGCGGAACAAGGTATCCAGCGACAGCAGGCCGGCCAGCAGGATCGACAGCCACAGCACCGCCGAGGCAACGCTCTGCAGCAACCGGGGTTCGCCACCCAGTGCCAGCGCGAACAGCGCTACCACCAGCAAGGCGAACAGGATCGGTTGCGCGGCATCGCCGCGGCGACGCCACAGCAGCTTCAGGTCGCGGGCCAGCAGGGCGCGCGCGGCAGAGAACAACGTTGGTTGCGGACCGGGCAGGCTCATGCTGCACCCTCCGGTGTTGCTGCGCTGCCCAAGGTAAGCGTCCGATTGCGGACCGGTGGTGCCGCGTAGGCACCGTGGGTGGTCACCAGCGCACCGCCGCCGCCGCGCAGATGCGCGGAGATCATCCGGTTGACCAGGTTGATGCCATCCAGGTCGAGGTTGGCGTAGGGCTCGTCCAGCAGCCAGATCGGCGCCGGTGACAACCAGATACGGGCCAGCGACAGGCGTTTTTTCTGGCCGGCCGACAGTTGCCGGACCAGGGTGTCCTCGTAGCCGGCAAGGCCGACGATTGCCAGGGCATTGCCCGGCATCTGTCGCGCGCGGCGGCCTTGCAGTCCGCACAGGAAGTGCAGGTTCTCCAGGCAACCGAGGTCCTGCTTGAGTGCGGTGAGGTGGCTCAGGTAAGCGATATAGCGGGAGCGGTCGGTACTGTTGGCGGGACGGCCGTCGATCTCGATCCTGCCTTCGTCCGGGCGCAGCAGTCCGGCCAGCACGCGCAGCAAGGTGGTCTTGCCGGCGCCATTGCTTCCCTGCACCAACAGCGCTTCGCCCGCATCCACGTGCAGGTCCAGCGGCCCGAATACCGGATCGTCATTGCGGGTGAAGCGCAGGCCGCGGGCATCGAGCAGCGGCAGGGTGTTCGCGGTGTCAATCATCGGATCGGGCGCTTCCGTCCTTGGAGAGGTGGCGCAGGCAGGGCGGCGCATCGGGCCGCGCAGTATAGCGCTGCCAGGGTGCTGTCCCGGGGCCTGAGGGCACGGTTTGGGAAGCCTGGCGTGCCAGCTTTGCGTACACTCGGGGTTTTCTCCCCCGGCGTGTACGTACCCATGCATCCGCAGACCAAGTTGCCCAAGGTGGGCACCACCATTTTTACCGTGATGTCGCAGCTGGCCGCCGAACATGGCGCAGTCAATCTTGGCCAGGGCTTTCCGGACTTTTCCGCCCCACAGCGCTTGATCGACGAAACCGCGAAGGCCATGCGCGAGGGCTTGAACCAGTACGCGCCGATGACCGGCGTGGCGCCGTTGCGCCAGGCGATCGCACAGAAGGCGCTGGATTGCTATGGCGCACAGGTTGATCCGGACAGCGAGATCACAGTCACCTCCGGCGGCACGGAGGCGATCTTCAATGCCATCCATGCCGTGGTGCGTGCCGGTGAGGAAGTCATCGTGCTGGACCCTGCTTATGACTGCTACGAGCCGGCTATCGACCTGGCCGGCGCGCGCGCTGTGCACGTGCCGCTCGACCCGCAGACCTTCGCGGTGGATTGGGACCGTGTACGCGCGGCCATCACCCCGAAGACGCGCATGTTGATGGTGAATACGCCGCACAACCCGTCTGGCGCGATGTTGACTGCCGACGACATGCATGCGCTGGCCGATGTGCTGCGCGGCACCGACATTTACCTGATCTCCGATGAAGTGTACGAGCACATCATCTATGACGGTGCCCGTCATGAATCGGCACTGCGCTACCCCGAGCTGCGTGAGCGTGCGTTCGTGATCTCGAGCTTCGGCAAGACCTATCACTGCACCGGCTGGAAGATCGGCTACGCCATCGCGCCGCCGGCACTGACCGCCGAGTTCCGCAAGGTCCACCAGTACAACACCTTCACCACCTACAGCCCGGCGCAGTACGGTTTTGCCGCGATGATCCGCGATGAGCCTGAGCATCATCTGGAACTTGGCGCCTTCTACCAGGCCAAGCGCGATCGTTTCCGCGAGCAGTTGCTGGGTACGCGGCTGAAGCCGCTGCCGGTGCCGGGCGGTTACTTCCAGTTGGTGGACTATTCGGCGATCAGCGACCTGCCGGACCATGAGTTCGTGCGCTGGCTGACCATCGAGAAGGGCGTTACCGCGATTCCCTTGTCGCCGTTCTACGAAACCCCGCCGGCTGGCCAGCGTCTGGTGCGGCTGTGCTTCGCCAAGAACGATGCGACGCTGGATGCGGCCATCGAGCGCCTGCGCGCGCTCTGATGTTCGAAACCACCATGGATACCGGTTTGTTCGTTTTCCTCGTGGCGTTCTGCACGTTCCTGCTTGCGGGTGTGGTGAAGGGCTATCTGTTCCTTTCCGTGGTTCAACCTGGCTTGCAGGCGCGTGGCGTGTCGGTGGATGAGGGGCGCTTGGCGTTTCGTGGCAGTTTTGGTCGCTATACGCGTGCGTATCTGGCGTTGCTTGATGATGTCGAGCGGTGCCAGCCGGTCAATCGTTGGATCGCGCGGTTGCAGTGGTGGGTGCCGGTACTGGGCGCGGCCGTGGCGACCAGCGCTGTTCTTTCTTCATGGCTTTCAGGACGATGACGACAATGCAGGACCTGCGTATTTCCCTGGTGCAGGGTGACACCCGCTGGCACGACCCGGCGGGTAACCGCGACTATTACGGTGCGCTGCTGGCGCCGCTGGCGGGCAACACCGATCTGGTGATCCTGCCGGAGACCTTCACCAGTGGTTTTTCCAACGATGCGATTGACCAGGCTGAAGACATGGACGGCCCGACCGTTGCATGGATCGCCGAACAGGCCCGCGCGTTGGGCGCGGTAGTGACCGGCAGCGTGCAGCTGCGGGTCGATGGCAGCGTCTACAACCGTCTGCTGTGGGCCACGCCCGGAGGCGAGCTGCACTACTACGACAAGCGCCACCTGTTCCGTTTTGGCGGCGAGCATAAGCGTTATGCGGCTGGCAACGAACGGCTATGCGTGGAGTGGAAGGGTTGGCGGATCAATCCGCAGATCTGCTACGACCTGCGTTTCCCGGTGTTCTGCCGCAACCGGTTTGATGTGGAGCGGGCAGGGCAGATGGATTTCGACCTGCAGATCTTCGTCGCCAACTGGCCGTCGGCGCGTGCGTATGCGTGGCAGACCCTGGCGCGTGCACGGGCGATTGAAAACCTCTGCTACGTGGCAGTGGTGAACCGCATTGGCGTGGACGGCAATGGCCTGCATTATTCCGGCGACAGCGCGGTGATCGATTTCCTCGGCCAGCCGCAGCTGGAGATCCGCGAGCGCGAGCAGGTGGTCACCACCACCATCTCGGCGCAGGCGTTGGCGGCGCATCGCGAGCGCTTCCCGGCAATGCTGGATGCCGATGCGTTTACCTTGGGCGGGCCGGTGGTGCTTCGCTGAACGCCGGCCGCGCGTCGGGTCTGCAGGCTCTTTGCAAGGCGCAGGGGGGCTGTCAGGCTCGATGCCGGTTCAATCAAGCAGAGGATGCGCGATGAAGAAGATGATGGCGATGGCTGCAGTGCTGGCGTTGGGCCTTGCCCCGGCGGCGCAGGCTGCGGGCAATATCGACTGCGAGCTGCGCTACAACCTGAGTGGTTGGTCGGCGTTCTACAAGACTTCCAGCGGCACTGGCACGATCACCTGTGAAAATGGTGCAAGCATTCCGGTAAAGATCACCGCCAAAGGTGGTGGCTTGACGGTGGGCCGCACCACCATCACTGACGGTCGCGGCAGGTTTACCGGTGCTTATGCGCTCAATGACTTGCTGGGCACCTATGCGGCGGCCGAGGTGCACGCCAGTGCCTCACGGGCGACCGATGCGCAGGCGATGACCAAGGGCGATATTTCGCTGGCGCTGGCGGGTACCGGTCGTGGCTGGAGTCTGGGGATCGGCTTCGGAAAGTTCGTGATCGAACGCCGCTGAGGCCCAGGCGAAGAATGCCAGGGTGGGTTTCGGGGGCGTTCGCCCCCAGCCGCCGCTGCGGGATACCTTCTCCCGCGTACGGGAGAAGGGAGAGCTTGGAAGCAGTGCCCAGGGCCGAAGCAATGGGCTGGCCCAATGCCCTGTTTTGGGTTTCATTCTTCAGCTGCAACGGGGAAAGCCTTGAGTGCCGCCCACACCACCGGCTTGGCCCACTCCGGCACCTGTGCAAACTCGCCCTGGCTGACCGGGCAGAGAATCCGCCCCTTGTCCATTTCCAGCACAAGCAGCGGCTCGACCAGGCCGTCGTGATCGGGCGGACGGCTGTTGTCATACACGTGCAGCGTCGTCAGGTGCGGCAATAGCTCGATCAGGTTGAGGCGCGAGCTGTCGTAGCGTTGGCGGATCTTGTCTTCGGGAATATCGTGGCCGCCGGCTGCAACGCGTTCGGCCACGCGTTGCAGGTGCAGTTCGATGCTTTCCAGGCCGCAGAACCAAACCGATACCTCATGCTGTTTGCAGGCTTCGTGCAACAGCTTGGGAATGGTGTTGGCGCCGAGCGTGGTTTCGAAAGCGTAGTCACGATCGGACTGCATTGCCTCGCGCAGGCGGCGGGTGCCTTCCTGCCATGCGGCTGCGTTGGCTTCTGCCAACGGCCAATCCCGTTCCACCAGTTGCCGGGTGAAGGCGTCGGGGTTGAACCAGGTGGCGCCATCATGCGCCAGCATCATGCCCAGCAGGGAGCTTTTGCCGGCACCATTGACGCCGGCCAGTACCAGGATGCGCGCCATCGATCAGCGCGACTGGCCCGGGGTGATCTTCAGGCCGCGGCGGCCAGGGCGGCCCAAGGCCCTGCTCAAGGCCGTGCCGTCATCGAGTACGGCAAGATGGGCATCGAACTCGGCCTGCAGTTGCTGGAGTGACTGCGCGCGCTGTGCTGCCGCCGACGCGCCGGACGCCTGCGCGACCAGCCGCTGGTATTCCTCGGCAGAGACCACCACCGCTTGCGGATGGTTGTGGTTGGTGACCACCACGGCCCCGCGTTTGGCGACTTTGCGCATCAGATCAGGCCAGCCTTTGGCTTTGACGTCACTGGCGGGCGTCTTTTCCAGATCCAGCAGGTTCAGTGACAGGTCCATGGCGGTGTCCGGGCTGTGTATTCGCAAAATATACCAAATTTCCCATTTTTGGTATTTTTGCCGGGGCGCGTTCATTGGCCGTTCGTTTGCAGGCCTGAAACGCAAACGCCCGGCGCAAGGTGCACCGGGCGTTTGCTTGCGCCGTTGCGCGGTGAGGCGCGTCAGCTGCGTTGTGGATCAGGCGCCGCGCGGACCGCGGTTGCCGCCGCCAGGACGGCCACCGCCGCCCGGGCGGCCTGCGCCACCGGGACGGTTGCCGCCCGGACGCGGACCGCCAGAGGGGCGGGCGGCCGGGCCGCCTGGGCCACGGTTGCCACCACTCGGACGGCCGCCGGCCGGGCGTGCGCCGTAGGGGCTGTAGCTCGGGGTGGCGTGATCGGAGGGGAAGCTCGGGGCATTGCCCGGGTGGCCGTACGGGTGCTTGCGCTGGCCCTGGCCGGCGCCCTGGCCGCCAGCGCCCTGCGGGCGACCCTGGCCGGGGCCGCCACGGCTGGCACCCGGGGCGCCGCCCGGACGCGGCTTGCCGTAGGGGCGTGCCTGGCCATCGGCGGCCGGGCCACGGCCCGGACCACGATTGCCGCCCGCGCCGCGTGCTGCGCCCGGACCTGCATTGCGGTGGCCGCTCGGGCCGGTGCTGACACCGTCCGGCACGTACCAGGTGCGGAACGCGGCCGGGTTGCCGTCCGGCAGGCTGCGGTCGCCTGCGGGCTTGCGTTGCTTGAACGGCTTCTGCGACTGCTTGGCTGCGGCTTCGCCGCTGACCGTCAGGCCGCCCTTGTAGCCGCCGCTGTTGCCACGGCCACGGCCGCCGCGGTCTTCGCGCAGGTTGTCGAAGCGACGCAGTTCGCGGCCTTCATCGGCAGTGTTGTGGCCGTTGACGTAGGCATTGCCGCGGCCACCATCGCGCGACACGCGCAGGGTGGTCTTGACCGCCTTGCGCTGGCCGATCACCGGCTGCAGGGTCAGTGCCGACGGGGTGCCTTCTTCCAGCTTCAGCTGGGCGCGCAGTGCGTCGACCTGCTGGGTGGTCAGTTCCACCGACTTGCCGCGCATCAGGTCGCGCGGCAGCTCGATCTTGCCGTAGCGGGTGCGCTTCAGGCGGCTGACCTGGCAGCCCTGCGATTCCCACAGGCGGCGCACTTCACGGTTGCGGCCTTCCTTGACGACCACGCGGAACCAGTCGTGCGAATCGGTGCCGCCAATGCGCTCGACTTCGTCGAACTTGGCGCCGCCGTCTTCCAGCAGCACGCCGCGGCCAAGGCGCTCGACGATTTCGTCGGAGACCTTCTCTTCGCCTTCCGGCGCACGCACACGTACCACGTACTCGCGCTCGACTTCGAACGACGGGTGCATCATCGCGTTGGCGAGTTCACCGTCGGTGGTAGCCAGCAGCAAGCCGGTGGTGTTGATGTCGAGGCGGCCGATGGCGATCCAGCGTGCGCCCTTCAACGGCGGCAGCGCTTCGAATACGGTCGGGCGACCTTCGGGATCGTCACGGGTGGTGACTTCGCCTTCGGGCTTGTTGTAGATCAGTACGCGCGACGGGTCGGTCAGCGCGCTGGCGACGAAGCTGCGACCGTCGAGGTCGATCTTGTCGCCGCTCTTGATCGACATGCCGGTTTTGGCGACTTCGCCGTTGACCTTGACCAGGCCATCGGCGATGCGCTGCTCCAGCGCACGGCGCGAGCCGAGGCCGGCCTGGGCCAGGACCTTGTGCAGGCGCTCTTCGAGCTTGGGCTGTTGGTCCGTGTCGGCCTCGCGCTTGAGCGAGAGCTTGTTCAACGAAGATTTACGCGGGGTGTCACTCATCTGTTTGGCTCCGGCCGGCGTTTTCCGCGTCGGCCTGTGGTTCGGAATCGGCTACATCAACAGCCACGGTCGTCGTCGCGACGGCGTTGTTTTCAGTTTTTTCCACTTCCGCCGCGCGCTCTCCCGGCGCGGCGTCGGGTTCGCCGGTGAAGGCGGTGTTGGATGCAGCTGCGTTCGAATCCGGGGATCCTGGCGTAGCCGCGGGTGTGGGGTCGCTGTCGTTGGCGGCATCCAAGCCTTGCGGCGAGGCGGCACCAGCGGCAAGCGGGGCAGCTGGTTGGCCGTCGCCATCCAGCGGTAGTTGCGGTTCCAGCTCGCCGATGTCGCGCAGTTCGGACAACGGCGGAAGTTCGTCCAGGCGTTTGAGCCCGAAGTAGTCCAGGAAGCCCTTGGTGGTGCCGAACAAGGCGGGCTTGCCAGGCACGTCACGGTGGCCGATGACCCGGATCCACTCGCGCTCTTCCAGGGCCTGGATGATGTTGCTGCTCACTGCCACGCCGCGTACCTGTTCAATCTCGCCGCGGGTGATGGGCTGTCGGTAGGCGATCAAGGCCAGGGTTTCCAGCGTGGCACGGGTATATCGGGTCTTGCGTTCGGTCCATAGCCGCGACACCCAGCCGTGCACTTCGCTGGTGATCTGGTAGCGGTAGCCCGAGGCCACCTCCGTCAGTTCCACGCCGCGGCCCGCGCAGCCTTCGCGCAGCAGTTCCAATGCCCGTTCGATGCTGCCCGGCGGTGCCGGCTCATCTTCGGGAAACAGCCCCTGCAGTTGCGCCAAGGTGACCGGCTGGCTGGAAGCAAGCAGGGCGCCTTCGACAATGCGGTTGATCAGCGGTTGATCCATGCGTTGGGTCGGTTGCTCAGGCGGGAGTGTCAGCGTCATCGAACTCGCTGGAGAACTGCAGCGGTGCGTTGGTGTTGCCAGTGGCCAGGGACTTCACATAAATCGGGGCGAGCGGGGCTTCCTGCACGATGTCGAGCAGTTGCTCCTTGGCCAACTCCAGTACTGCAAGGAAGGTGACCAGGACGCCGAGCTTGCCTTCTTCGGCGGTGAACAGACTTTCAAAACGGTAGAACTTGTCGCCTTCCAGCATGCCGAGCACATCGCCCATGCGCTGCCGCACACTCAGTGCCTCGCGCTTGATCGCGTGGCCGCTGAACAGCTCGGCGCGCTTGAGGACGTCATGCAGCGCCAGCAGCATTTCCTTCAATTCCACCGGCGGCGGAGTCTTGACCAGTACACGCTCTGGCACGAAGGCGTGCGCCAGGCTGGTGTCGCGGTCCTGCCGGGGCAGGCTGTCGATATCCTCGGCGGCCTGCTTGAAGCGTTCGTATTCCTGCAGACGGCGCACCAGTTCGGCGCGTGGATCTGCTTCTTCGCCTTCGATGCTGGGTGGGCGCGGCAACAACATGCGCGACTTCACTTCAGCAAGAATCGCCGCCATCACCAGGTATTCGGCCGCCAGTTCGAAGCGCAGCTCCTGCATGACATTGATGTATTCCACGTACTGCTTGGTGATCTCGGCGACCGGGATATCCAGGATGTCCAGGTTCTGCCGGCGGATCAGGTAAAGCAGTAGATCCAGCGGGCCCTCGAAGGCGTCGAGAATGACTTCCAGTGCATCCGGTGGAATGTACAGATCCTGTGGGATCTGCAGTACCGGTTGGCCATGCACCATCGCCAGCGGCATTTCCTGCTGCTGCGGTAAGGGATGCTGCGCTGGCGGGTTCGCGTCGTGCGCGAGTTCGGAAGTCATCAGGTCGACATTCGGGGTATTGCGAACCGGACACGCCCCAGGTTCCCGCCCGGGAGCATTCCAGCCCATGTATTACGAGCTACTCGCGCTTGTTTGGCGCGCTTCCACACATGAACAACAAGGCGCGCCGCAGAATCAGCGGCAACGTCATTACGAGGAGGTCGTCTACGCGGTCCGGGAAGTGATGCGCTCCAGTGGTTGGGTGGCGGGCCTGGCCCGCTACCGCACCGGGCGGCTACTGGCCGGCTGCGTGCAATGGACTAAAGAGTAATCGCCCGGGCAGGGCGGTGTCCAGCCTTGTGACGCTAGACTTGGCATCCTTCTATTCAGCAGACAAGCGGAGAAAGGCCAGTGTGGTACGTAATCGAGGGCTATGACGGAGAGGATGTGCTGGCGGCGCGGTTGCAGGCGCGTGCGGCACACCTGGCGCGGTTGCAGACATTGCTTGACCAGGGGCGACTGCTTTTGGCCGGTCCCTGTCCTGCAATTGACGCGGAAGACCCGGGTCCGGCTGGTTTCAGTGGCAGCGTGGTGATTGCCAGCTTTGAAGACCTTTCCGCCGCAAGGGCCTGGGCCGATGCCGACCCGTATGTGGCTGCTGGTGTCTACAGCCGTGTGGACGTGCGTCCATTCCGCAAGGTGCTGCCATGAGCCGGGTCGAGCGGATCCAGGCGGCCCTGCAGGCCGCTTTTGCGCCGCTGCAGCTGGAAGTGAAGGACGATAGCCACCGTCATGCCGGCCATGCCGGGGCCAGCGATGGACGTGGTCATTTCAAGGTCACGGTGGTCAGTGAGGCCTTCGCCGGCAAGGCGCCGCTCGCCAGGCATCGTGCGGTGTATGCCGCACTCGGCGAGATGATGGAGACGGATATCCACGCGTTGTCGATCAAGGCGTTGACGCCGCGGGAGCTGGGCGGGGCTGGCTGAAGGGAATGGGTCATTGCAGGGTTCCCGTGGAAGTGGTCGGGACAGATGTTGTCCAGGCGGGCCAAGTTCAGCTAACGAACTGTTTACAAATGCCTTTGAAAACGTTTACAGTCCGCCCGACCCTGTACTGCGGTGGGTAGGCCAGTGGCGAAGTCGGCAATAACGATCAAGGATGTTGCCCGTGAGGCGAATGTCTCCGTCGCAACCGTGTCACGTGCCCTCAATGGTCATGACAATGTCGCCGCGCCGGTCCGCAAGCTGGTGCTGGAAGTGGCCAGCCGGCTGCGCTACACCCCGCACGCTGCGGCCCGCAGCCTGAGCAGCCGCAGTACCCAGACAGTCGGTGTGGTACTTCCCGACCTGTACGGTGAGTTTTTTTCCGAGCTGATGCGCGGCATCGACGGTGTGGCCAGCGCCCATCGCCGGCACCTGTTGGTGTCCAGCTATCACGGCGACCAGCAACAGCAAGGTTCGGTGCTGCAGGCCATGCGCGGGCGCGTTGACGGCTTGCTGGTCCTTTCGCCTTACGCAGGTGACTCCGATTTCCTGGTCGACAACCTGCCGCCAGCGTTGCCAACGGTCTTGATCAACACGCCGTTGGCCAATGCGCAGTACCCGCTCTTCAGCATCGATGACCATGCCGGTGCGCTGAGCATGACCCGACATCTGCTTGAAGGCGGGCATCGCCGCATCGCCTTCATCTGCGGGCCGGCGCACAACCATGATGCGCAGCAGCGCCTGCTCGGTTTCCGTGAGGCGATGGCGGCGTTCGATGGCGAGGTGGAAGCTATCGAGCTGCCTGGCAATTTCGATGAAGCCTCCGGTCATCAGGCCGGATTGGCATTATTGGCAGGCGCTGCACTTCCTGATGCGGTGTTTGCCGCCAACGACATGATGGCCCTGGGGTGCCTGTACGCGTTCTCGCAGGCGGGCATGAAAGTGCCTGCGCAAGTGGCGCTGGCCGGCTTTGATGACATTCCCTTGGCGCGCTTTGTTCACCCTGCTTTGACAACGATGCAGGTCAGCATCGCCGAGTTGGGCGAGCGGGCGATGCTGCAGTTGGTGCAGATGATCGATAGCGGGCAGGCGCAGGCAGCGCCGGCCGTAACCCTGGTCCCAACCTTGGTCGTACGCGACTCTACTGCCGCGCGCGACCTCCCTTGACCCGGCGATAGACCGGGATGGTTCCCCACAAAACGTTCCTCGCGGCCCATGCCGCCGCTTCGGGAGAGGTAAAGAATGAACAACAATGCTCGGAAATCCACCCCCACACGCAAGCTGCTCAGCAGCGCGCTGACTGCATGCCTGCTGCTGGGCGTAACACCCGCATTCGCGCAGAGCACCAGTGCGACCATCCGCGGCCAGGTGATGGCTGACTCGGCCCCCGCCGCGCAGGCGCAGATCACCGCCACCAATACCGCCACTGGTTTGAGCCGCAGCGTGCAGAGCAGCGGCAATGGCAGCTACTCGTTGGCTGGCTTGCCGCCGGGCACCTACAAGATCGACGTCAATGCCGGCGGCAAGACCAGCAGCCAGAACATCACCGTGCAGGTCGGCCAGACCGCGACAGTGAATCTGGGCGTTGGTGGTGTGGCTGAAACCGGCGGTGGCTCGGCAACCACGCTGGACGCGGTGCAGGTCACCGCGCAGGCGCCGATCGAGACCAAGACCTCGGAAATCGCCACCTACATCACGCCGCAGCAGATCCAGGCGCTGCCGCAGGGCACGCGTAACTTCCTGGCATTCGCCGACACCGTGCCGGGCATGGCGTTCGAGCAGAATCCGGCCAACGGCTCGACCAAGCTGCGTGGCGGCGTGCAGAGCGCCAACAACGTCAACGTCTACATCGATGGCGTGGGGCAGAAGAACTACGTCACCCAGGGCGGCATCACCGGCCAGGATGCCAGCCGCGGCAATCCCTTCCCGCAGTTGGCCATCGGCGAGTACAAGGTCATCACCTCGAACTACAAGGCCGAGTACGACCAGATCAGCTCGGCCGCGGTGACGGCGGTGACCAAGTCCGGCACCAATGAGTTCAAGGGCTCGTTCTTCTGGGATTACACCAACCAGGATTGGCGCGAACCGCGTGAGAGCGAGAAGAACGGCGTCGGCAAGACCCGTTCCGGTGAGAAGCAGTACGGCGCCAGCTTCGGCGGCCCCATCGTGCAGGACAAGGCACACTTCTTCGTCACCTATGAAGGCAAGGAATACAACGCGCCGCAGGACCTGAAGCCGGGCGAAGGTCGCACGGCCAGCGATCTGCCGCAGGCCTGGCGCGACCAGCTCGGTGCTACCGCAACGCCGTTCAAGGAAGACCTGTACTTCGGCAAGTTGGACTGGTCGGTGAATGATGCCAACCTGCTCGAGTTCACCTACAAGCGCCGTGAGGAAAGCGAGATCGGCAATGTCGGTGGGCAGAGCGCAAGCAGCTACGGCACCGATACCGGTGTGACCGAAGATCGTTACGACCTGCGTTGGCAGTACTCCAGCACCAACTGGCTCAGCGATTCGCACCTGACCTACGAAAAAGCGTTCTGGACCAAGGCGCCAGTGAATTTCGGCAACGGTGCCGTGCTGACCGATGGCAGTGGTGATGATGGCAAGCAGATCTACCGCATCGGTGCCGGCGATGGCGGCCTGCAAGACAAGGGCCAGAAGGGTTGGTCGTTCCAGAACGACACCACCTTCTTCGGTTGGGAAGGGCATACGCTGAAGTTCGGCGTGAAGTACAAGCAGGTTGATCTCGACACCATCGAGCAGCAGCCCTACAACCCGCAGTTCTATTACGACATCAACCAGGGCGGTGTCGTTCCGTACTTCGTGCGCTTCGGCAGCCCGGCGGGCGGCACCGATGGAGGTTCGGTCACCTCCAAGAACAAGCAGTTCGGCATCTACATCCAGGATGACTGGGATGTCACCGAACGCCTGACCTTGAACCTTGGCTTGCGCTGGGACTACGAGAAGACCCCGTCGTACCTGGACTTCGCCACCGCGCCGGATGTGCTGGCGTCGCTGGCCAGCCAGGACCCCAATGCCGTGGCCGGGCAGACCTATGCGCAGACGCTGGCGCTGGGTGGCATCGACGTCAATCGTTACATCAGCACCGGCAACAACCGCAAGCCGTTCAAGGACGCGATCCAGCCGCGCCTGGGCTTCTCCTATGACCTGAGTGGCGATGAGCGCTTGGTGCTGTTCGGCGGCGTCGGTCGTTCCTATGACCGCAACCTGTTCGACTACCTGCAGCTGGAACGCAGCAAGGCGACCTTCCCGACCCGTCGCTTCAAGATCAACTCGCCGGGCCATGCCTGCGTGGTTGGCGGTGACTGCCTTGAGTGGAGCCCGCAGCTGCTTGATCGCGACTACCTGATGTCGCTGATCGATTCGACCGAGGCCGGCCGCGAAGTGTGGATGTTCGACAACAAGTTGAAGACTCCGTACTCCGACCAGTTCAGCCTGGGCATCCGCAGCAGCTTCAACCTGATCGGCCAGGACTGGAACAGCTCCGCCACCATCCAGCACACCCGTTACAAGGATGGCCTGCTGATCTCGCGTGGCAACCGCTATGCCGATGGTGGTGTTTTCGCTCCCAACGGCAGCCCATGGAATGCGCCGGGCCTGCCGGGGCTTGGTTCGCTGATCGTGGCGACCAACGGTTTCGAATCGAAGAACACCGCATTGCTGCTGAGCCTGGACAAGCCGTATACGGCTGAAAGTCCGTGGAACATCAACCTTGCCTACACCTATACCGACGCCAAGCAGAACATCCACGAAAAGGATCCGGTCTACGGCTGGTACTTCCAGCAGGGTGGCTGGTTCGACGGCGCCTGGGCGCCGAAGCATCGCCTGGTTGTCAGCGGCTTCACCGATCTGCCGTGGGGCATGAGTGCGTCCGGCAAGCTGACCCTGGCCAGCAAGATCAAACGCTGGGACATCGACGGAACCGCTGCCTACGGCGGCTACGAGCGCCCGCACAGCTGGGAGCCAAGCGGCAGCTTGGGCTTCAAGCAGTTCGACATGTCGTTGACCAAGACCTGGGATACCGGCACCGACCTGAAGCTGAAGGTGCGCGCCGACGTGCTCAATGCCTTCAACTGGACCAATTGGGGCGGCTACGGCATCAACTGGGACACCGGCGCCATCAATAGTTGGGACCAGTACACCACCCGTACCTTCAAGCTGTCGTTCGGTCTGGACTGGTAAGCGGCACCGTCCCGGCCGATGCACCTTCGGCCGGGACGTTTCCCATATGCAGTACGCCTTCGCCACGTGAATGTGGTGCTATGTTTTCAAGATGGATGTCGCCTTGAGCAAGTCACGTACCTCGCAATTGTTGGCCTGTGTTCTCGCCGGTATGGGGCTGGCGTTGTTGGGAGGCTGTGGCAAGGCGCCGGAGCCGCCGATGCCGAAGGTCTTGCCGCAGGTGATCCTGATCGAGGCGGACCTGCCGCCGCGGCCGATGAAGCCGGAACTGCCGCCGTTGTTCGACGACATCGAGCGCCGCACTTTCCAGTTCTTCTGGGATACGACCAACGAACAGAACGGGCTGACGCCTGATCGTTATCCGTCGCGGCCGTTCGCCAGCATCGCTTCGGTGGGTTTCGCACTGACCTCCTACCCGATCGGCATTGAGAACGGCTGGGTCAGTCGCAACCAGGCGGTGGAACGCACCCTGGTCACGCTGAAGTTCTTCCGTGACCTGCCCAGCGGCCCGCAACGCACCGGCAAGGGCGGCTACAAGGGTTTCTACTACCACTTCCTCGACATGCAGCAGGGCCGCCGCTATGACAGCTGGGTGGAACTCTCCAGCGTGGACACCGCACTGTTGTTGATGGGCGTGCTGTTTGCACAGAGTTATTACGACCAGGACGATCCGCGCGAGAAGGAGATCCGGCAGATTGCCGACACGATCTACAAGCGCACGGACTGGCAATGGCTGCAACGCAACAAGCCGCTGGTGTCGATGGGCTGGTTCCCGGAGAGCGGCTTCATCCAGCACGATTGGATGGGCTACAACGAAGCGATGATGCTCTACATCCTGGCCCTGGGATCGCCGACGCATCCGGTCGAGCCCGATGCGTGGACGGTGTGGACGCGTACCTATGACAACGATTGGGGTGTGTACCAAGGGCAGGAATACCTGTCGTTCGGGCCCTTGTTCGGCCACCAGTACAGCCATGTTTGGATCGACTTCCGCGATATCCAGGACCCGTACATGCGCGAGCGTGGCATCGACTATTTCCTCAACAGCCGTCGCGCAACCTTGGCCCAGCGCGAGTATGCGATTGAGAACCCGATGCAGTGGAAGGATTACAGCGCAAATGTCTGGGGTTTGACCGCAGGCGACGGCCCGCAGAACACCACCCAGGATTACAAGGGTGAGCAGCGCCAGTTCCGCCACTACTCGGCGCGCGGCGCCGGCCTGCGCGAGAATTTCGACGACGGCACCATCGTGCCATCAGCGGCGATCTCCTCGTTGCCGTTCGCGCCGGAAGTGGTGATCCCGGCAACGGTGGAGATGCACAAGCGCTACGGCGACTACCTGTACTCCAGCTATGGCTTCCTGGATTCCTTCAACCCCAGCTTCGGCTACGACATTCCGCTCAAAACCGGGCGTCTGATTCCGGAGCGCGGCTGGGTGGCCAGCGATTACATCGCAATCGATCAGGGCCCGATCCTCGCCGGCATCGCCAACTACCGCGATGAGTTCGTGTGGGAGGTAATGAAAAAGAACCCCTACATCCGCAAGGGATTGGAGCGGGCGGGGTTCACTGGCGGTTGGTTGGCACCGGAAGACAGCTTCCAGCCACTGCAGAAGGACGAACAGGCAGCATCGGCGCGGGCCGCAGGGATCGCCGAGTCGCGCGCTGCGGCAGCGGCCGGGCAGAAGGCAGCCAGTGAGCAGCCGGCAGCGCCTGCGGCCAAGAAGCAGTGATGTGCGACCAATGATCCGCGCGCTGGCCATCGTGTTGTTGGTGCTGCTTGCAGGCTGTGCCAAGCCCGAGCAGGGCACCACCTTGCGGTTCTGGGCGATGGGCCGCGAGGCCGAGGTGGTCGGTGAGCTGGTGCGCGAGTTCGAGGCGGAGAACCCGGGCATTCGTGTCGATGTACAGAACATTCCGTGGACCGCAGCGCACGAGAAGTTGTTGACGGCGTATGCGGCTGACGGACTTCCCGATGTCTGCCAGCTGGGCAATACCTGGATCGCCGAATTCGCTACCTTGCAGTCACTGACGCCGCTGCAGCCGCTGGTCGATACGTCCACCGTCATCGATCAGTCCGACTACTTCGCCGGTATCTGGGATACCAATGTCGTCGATGGTCAGCTGGTCGGTATCCCGTGGTACGTGGACACGCGCCTGCTGTTCTATCGCAAGGACCTGCTGCGCCAGGCCGGCTACGCGCAGCCGCCGAAGACCTGGGCCGAGTGGGAGCAGATGAACGCAGCGTTGAAGAAGGTCATGGGCGCGCGTGGCTACCCGGTGCTGATGCCCTTGAACGAGTTCGAGCCGCAGTTGTCGTTCGCGCTGCAGCAGGAGGATTCCCTGCTGCGCGATGGTGATACCCGCGGCAATTTCCGCAGCCCCGGTTTCCGCCGAACGCTGGCCTTCTACGACAACATGTTCGAGCAGGGCTGGGCGCCGAAGATGTCCGAGACCCAGATTTCGAACGTATGGGATGAATTCTTCCGCGGCTTCACCGCGTTCTACCTCTCGGGCCCGTGGAATATCCGCGAGTTCCGCCAGCGCCAGCCACCTGGCCTGGAAGGCGAGTGGGGCGCGACGCCCTTGCCCGGTCCGGACGGGCTTGGAGCGGGCATTGCCGGTGGCACCAGCCTGGTGGTGTTCCGTTCCTCGCAGAAGAAAGAGGCGGCGTGGAAGCTGATCGAGTTCCTGTCGCGGCCAGCGATCCAGCAGCGCTTCTACAAGATCATTGGTGACCTGCCGCCGCGCCGCAGTGCCTGGCAGTCGCCGGAGTTGCGGGACGATCCGTTGACAGCCGCGTTTGCCGACCAGCTGGAGCGCGTCAAACCCACGCCCAAGGTATTGGAGTGGGAACGCATTGCCCAGCAGATGCGGGTGGTGACCGAGCAGGTGGTGCGTGGCGGCTTGCCGCAGGACAAGGCGGTCGAGCAGCTGGACCAGCAAGTGGATGACATCCTCGCCAAGCGCCGCTGGATCGTCGAGCAGCAGGCCGGCGCAGCTGCGAAGGCGGCGCCATGAAGCGCGGCTCACTGGCTGGCTGGGTCTTTGCCGCACCGGCGCTGATCGTGATCGGCGTGTTCTTTGGTCTGCCTGTGTTGTCGGCGCTGGCCTTGAGCCTGACCGACTTCGATCTCTACGCCTTGGCCGACCCGCACAACCTGCGCTTCAACGGACTGGGCAATTACATCGACCTGCTGCAGACACCGATGTTCTGGAAGTCACTGGGCAATACCGCGTACTTCGTGGTGGCCGGGGTTCCCTTGTCGATCGCTGTTTCCCTGGGGGCGGCGTTGTTGCTCAACGCCCCGGCCGCGCGCTTCAAGGCGCTGTTCCGCACCGCTTTGTTCGCGCCGGTGGTGACCACGCTGGTGGCGGTGGCGGTGATCTGGCGTTATCTGTTCCACACCCGCTACGGGCTGGTGAACTGGGGATTGGGCCAGGTCGGTATCAATCCGATCGACTGGCTGGGCGACCCGAACTGGGCAATGCCGACCATCATCGGCTTCGCGGTGTGGAAGAACTTCGGCTACAACATGGTGATCTTCCTGGCTGGCCTGCAGGCAATCCCCAAGGACCTGTACGAGGCGGCGCGCATTGATGGCGCCTCGCGCTGGCAGCAGTTCCTGCATATCACCTTGCCGATGCTGGGGCCGGTGCTGCTGGTGGTCGGTGTGATCACCGTGTCTGGTTATTTCCAGTTGTTCGCTGAGCCCTATGTGATGACCCGCGGTGATCCGCTGCAAAGTACCGTGAGCGTGCTCTATTTCATGTTCGAGGAAGGCTTCAAGTGGTGGAACCTGGGGCGCGCCTCGGCCGTGGCCTTCCTGTTGTTCCTGATCATCCTGGCGGTGACCACGTTGATGTTGCGCTTCGGCAAGCGCAGGGAGCTGGTATGAGCCATGCCGGTATGAGCCGCGAAATCGGTCAGTCGCGTTGGCATGCGTGGTGGGTGAACGGTGGCTTGTTGCTGTTGGCCGTGATCAGCCTGGCGCCGTTGGCGTGGATGTTGTCGGTGTCGTTCATGCCCAGCGGGCAGGCATCGCAGTTCCCGCCGCCGTTGTTGCCGGCGCACACCACGCTGGCCAACTACCAGGCCTTGTTCGCCCGCACCGGCATGGGCAACAACTTCGTCAACAGCTTGCTGGTGTCGGTTGCAATCACCCTGGGGTCGTTGTTGTTCAATACCCTGGCTGGCTATGCCTTTGCCAAGCTGCGCTTTGCCGGCCGCGAGCGGCTGTTCCAGATGCTGCTGGCTGCATTGGTGATCCCGGCGCAGGTGGCGATGCTGCCGCTGTTCCTGCTGATGAAGCAGATGGGCTTGGTGAACACCTTCGGTGGCGTGGTGATTCCAGCCTTGGCCAGCGTGTTCGGCATCTTCCTGGTGCGCCAGTACGCGCGCTCGATTCCCGATGAACTGCTGGAAGCGGCGCGCATCGACGGCGCCAGCGAGGCACGGATCTTCTTCCAGATCGTGCTGCCCATGCTCAAACCGGTGCTGGTGACCCTGGCGATCTTCACCTTCATGGGGGCATGGAACGATTTCATGTGGCCCTTGATCGTGTTGACCGACCAGGAGCACTACACCTTGCCGGTGGCGTTGGCCAGCCTGTCGCGCGAGCACATCATGGACGTGGAAATGATGATGGCCGGCGCGGTGGTGACGGTGCTCCCGGTGCTGTTGTTGTTCCTGGTGTTGCAGCGCTACTACATCCAGGGCCTGCTGCTGGGCAGCGTCAAGGGCTGATGCACCGCGGCCTGCAAGCAGGCTGTGGCGCTGCACTTCCAGACGAAACAAATCGCCGCGGATGGCGTTGAACTCTGCGAAAATCCAGCAGGTTTTGCTGGTGGTAAATCGGGACTTTGCTGATGAATATGCGTTTTGTGATCGGTCTGCTGAGCTTGTTGCTGGCATGGGTGCAGCCGGCCAGTGCTGCAGTGCTCGCCAAGTTCGACGATATCGGTGCGTGGCAGCTGATCACCTCGCCGCAGGTCAGCGGTTCGCTGCGCCCAGTGGCCGGCAACAGCGGGCGTGCGTTGTGTCTGGACTATGACTTCCATGAGGTGTCCGGCTACGTCGGCATCCGCCGTCCGTTGGATGTGACCTGGCCGGAGAACTACCAGCTGTCCTTCGACCTGCGCGGCGATTCGCCGGCCAACGACCTGCAGTTCAAGCTGGTCGATGCCAGCGGCGACAATGTCTGGTGGGTCAATCGTCCGGGTTTCAACTTCCCGAAGAGCTGGACCCGCATCAGCTACCGCAAGCGGCATATCGAGAAAGCCTGGGGCCCGGACCCGGACAAGACCCTGCGTCGTAGTGCGGCAGTGGAGTTCACCATTTACAGCAAGGTCGGCGGCCGCGGCACGGTCTGCTTCGACCAGCTGACCCTGCAGCCGCTGCCGAAAGAAGACAACTCGGCGCTGACCACCACGGTGATCGCCGATACCGCCACTGCGCTGCAGCAGCGCATCGCCGACGGCAAGCCAGACACATTGTGGATCAGCGGCGGCGTAAAGCAGCAGACGGTCAGCCTGGATCTGGGCAAGGTGCGCGAGTTCGGTGGTGCAGTGGTGCAATGGGCGCCGGGATTGGAAGCTTCGCGCTACGTGGTGCGCTCGTCCGCGGATGGTCGCGACTGGAAAACCCTGCGTGAAGTCACCAGCGGCACCGGCGGCAGGGATTGGCTGGCATTGCCGGAGACCGAGGCGCGCTACCTGCGCTTCGATCTGGTCGATGGCCCGAATTGGCGTTATGGCATCCGCGACATCAGCCTCAAGCCGCTGTCGTTTGCCAATACCCCGAATGATTTCATCCGTTCTGTTGCTGCCGATCTGCCGCGTGGTTCCTTGCCGCGCGGCTTCAGCGGCGAGCAACCGTACTGGACCATCCTCGGCCTGGACGGCGGTCGCGAGCAGGCCCTGATCAGCGAGGATGGCGCGCTGGAGGCGATGAAAGGCGGCTTCAGCATCGAGCCGTTCGTCGTGCTCGATGGCAAGGTGATCGGCTGGGCGGAGGTGAAGTCCAGCCAGAGTCTGCAGGATGGCTATCTGCCGATGCCGTCGGTGGCTTGGGAGCACGATAACTTCGGTCTGAATGTCACGGGCTTCGTGCAGGGGCGGCCGGACCAGGCACAGCTGGTGGCACGCTATAAGCTGCACAACACCGACAAGGTTGCGCACGAGTATCGTCTGGCGCTTGCGGTGCGGCCGTTCCAGGTCAATCCACCCAGCCAGTTCCTCAACACCGTCGGTGGCGTCAGCCGCATCGATAATCTGGCAGTGCGGACCGGGCAGATAAGCGTCAACGGCCAGCCGCGGGTGTATACGTCGCTTCCGGCCGATGCGGGCTTTGCCAGCAGCTTCGACAGCAAGTTGGCTGTCACCCACCTGGCTGACAAGGACTTGCCGATCACGCAGGAGGTTCGCGATGCCACCGGCTTGGCGTCGGGCGCCTTGGTCTACAACTGGAAGCTGGAGCCGGGACAGCGTCGGGAGGTGGTGTTGGTGCTGCCGCAGACCGGCAACTGGCAGATGCCGGCCAGGTTCGATGCCGACAAGGCGCAGCAGCAGGTCGCAGCGATGTGGCGGCAGAAGCTCGATCAGCTCAAGCTGCGCGTGCCAGACGCGGGCCAGCCGTTGGCCAATACGCTGCGCACCGCACTCGCACATATGCTGATCTCGCGGGTTGGACCGAGCCTGCAGCCGGGCACGCGTTCCTACGCACGCAGCTGGATCCGTGACGGCGCGATGATCTCCGAAGGCCTGTTGCGGATGGGGCGCGCCGATGCGGTGCGCCAGTACGTGGATTGGTATGCGCCATATCAGTTCGAGAGTGGCATGGTGCCGTGCTGCGTGGATGCACGTGGCAGCGATCCAGTGCCGGAGAACGATAGCCACGGTGAGTTGATCTACACCATCGCCGAGTACTGGCGGCACACTGGCGATACTGCCTTCCTGCAGCAGATGTGGCCGCGTGTGCAGATGGCATGGAACTACATGGAGCAGCTGCGGCTGAGTGAGCGCACGGAAGAAAACCGTGCGCGCAATGCCGGCTTCTACGGCATGATGCCGGCCTCGATCAGCCACGAAGGCTATTCGGCCAAGCCGGTGCATTCGTACTGGGACAACTTCTGGGCGCTGCGCGGTTACAAGGACGCTGCCGACATGGCGGTAGCGCTGGGACTGGAAGCCGAAGCGTTGACCATGGCTGCATCACGTGATCAGTTCCGTCAGGACCTGGACGAGTCGCTGCGTGCTGCAATGGCCGCGCACAAGATCGACTACCTGCCTGGTTCGGTGGAGCTGGGGGACTTCGATGCCACCTCCACCACGATCGCGTTGGCGCCAGGCGGCGAGCAGGGCAGGTTGCCGCAGCCCGCCTTGGACAATACCTTCGAACGCTATTGGCAGCACTTCGTCGAGCGCCGTGACGGCAAGCGGCAATGGCAGGACTACACGCCATACGAGTGGCGCAACGTGAGCGCCTTCGTGCGCCTGGGTTGGCGTGCACGGGCTTGGGAGGCCACCGAGTTCTTCTTCAAGGACCGTGCGCCGCCGGCATGGAACCAGTGGGCCGAAGTGGTGTCATCGACGCCGCGACAACCGTTCTTTGTCGGTGATCTTCCCCATGCCTGGGTGGCATCCGATTTCGTACGCTCGGCCTTGGACATGTTCGCCTACGAGCGTGATGTAGACGGGCCGATCGTGCTGGCGGCAGGCGTGCCCACCAGCTGGTTGACGGGCAAGGGCATCGCCATCGAGGATTTGAATACCTCGCACGGGATGTTGAGTTACTCGCTGCAGCGCAGTGACAAGCAGTTGACCTTGCAGGTGTCCGAAGGACTGCGTTTGCCGGCAGCGGGGCTGTTGCTGCAATGGCCTTATGAGGGCACGCCGGGAGAGGCGACGATCAATGGCGAACCGGCTCAGTGGCTGGGCAATGAGCTGCATATCGGCAGCCTGCCGGCGAAGGTCGAAATCGATATTCCCGCCGAGCTGCGCCGCAGCGAGCGCAGCAGACGTTGAGCAGTAAAATCTGCGCCTCGAACACCGAGGCGCAGGCCAGTCGACGAGAGGGAGAGGAAGAACTTCCGTCGGATCTGAAAAAGAAACCATCAAGCTCCCGTTGGCTCGTGGCCACGGGCTGGGAGCAAGGATGTAGTGCCGAGCCATGCTCGGCAGGGGCTTTCCCGGAATGCCTGTAGGCGGGGCGTGAGCCTGTTGTTTGCAGATATCGCATAAACGGCACCCGCTTCCTGGTCGGAACCTTGGGAAGCGGATGCAGCTGGCTTCGATGCTGCCGGCTTCGCGGCTTACGCCGCTCCCACAACAGGGCGTCGATGGATCAGCCAGCGCGGGCCTGCTTGACGATGGCGGCGGCAGCGGCGGCGGACTTCTTCACTTCGTCCCATTGGCCTTTGCGGATCCAGCTGTCCTGCACCATCCACGAGCCACCGATGCAGACCACGTTCTTCTGCGACAGGTAATCGCCTGCGGTGGCTTCGGTGATGCCGCCGGTGGGGCAGAGCTTGAGCTCCGGAATCGGACCGGCAACACCCTTGATCATCGCCAGGCCGCCAACGGCGGTGGCTGGGAACAGCTTGCAGATGCGGAAGCCGCGCGCGACCAGTTCCAGCAGTTCGGTCGGTGATGCAGCGCCCGGAACCACCGGCAACGGCGCAGCCGCCAAGGCATCAGCCATGTGTGCGGGCGTGCCCGGGGTGACGATGAAGTCGGCACCTGCATCGATGGAGCGCTGCATCTGCTCGACGGTCAGCACGGTGCCGGCACCGACAACTACATCCGGCAGTTCGCGCTTGAGCATGGCCAGCGCTTCCATTGCCACCGGCGTGCGCAGGGTCAGTTCAATCGCGGGCAGGCCGCCTTCGAGCAGGGCTGCGCTGACGGCGCGCGCCTGGTCGAGGGTGTGCACGGTAACGACGGGCAGGATGCCGGCGGCGCTCAGCAGCTGCTCGGCGCGGTCCTGGTATTGGGCAATGTTCATGGAGTCCTCTTTGATAAAGGTGTTCGCGAATCCTGGATCTCAGGCGTCGCTGGCTTCGTGTGGGGCGGCTGCTGCGGCATGGTCATGGCCGAGTTCGTATTCGGCGTCGTAGTCCCACAAGCTGCCGTCCGGACGGGCCGGGCCGCAGGAGATCGAGATCGCGCCCTGATCGGCCGGGCCGACGATGCGGCGGTTCATCGCGAACAGGTTGCGTCCCATGTCCGAGCCTGCCGGCGCGGTGTTGGCGGCAATGCCGCGGGCAGCCCATTCGGCGGCATCGACCAGTACTTCCAAGGTGCCGGCTTCACCATCCAGACGGATGATGTCGCCCTCGCGGATACGCGCGATCGGACCGCCGCGTGCTGCTTCCGGAGTAACGTGGATAGCGGCGGGGATCTTGCCGGAGGCGCCGGAGAGACGACCATCGGTGACCAATGCGACGCGTCGACCCTGGTTCTGCAGCAGGCCGAGCAGCGGGGCCAGCGAGTGCAGTTCCGGCATGCCATTGGAGCGCGGGCCCTGATAGCGCACCACCGCGACGAAGTCCTGCGGCAGGGCGCCAGCGGCGTGTAGTTTGTTGAGGATCTGCGGCGCATCGACGACCACGGCCGGTGCTTCAATCGTGCGGTACTGCGGCTTCACTGCCGACAACTTGATCAGCGAGCGGCCGATATTGCCACGCAGCAGGCGCAGGCCGCCCTGGGCTTCGAACGGATTGGAGGCGGGGCGCACCACTTCCTCGTCGCCGCTGACGTCAGCGGCGGGCACGTAGCTGACCTTGCCGTCGGTGAGACGTGGCTCCTGGGCGAAGGCGCGCATGCCACCCTCGGCAATCGTGGTCGCATCGGCGTGCATCAGGCCGGCGTCCATCAGTTCGCGGAACACGAAGCCGGGACCGCCAGCGGCGGCAAAACGGTTCACATCGGCTTCGCCGTTCGGATAGACGCGGGCCAGCAGCGGCACGATCTGCGAGAGCTCGTCCATGTCGTCCCAAGTGAGCACGATGCCTGCGGCACGGGCAACGGCGATCCAGTGGATGGTGTGGTTGGTCGAGCCGCCGGTCGCCATCAAGGCGACCACGGCATTGACGATGGCGCGCTCGTCGATCAGGTGGCCGAACGGGCGGAAGTCATTGCCGAGCGCGCTGATTTCCAATGCGCGTGCGGTGGCGGCGCGGGTCAGCGCGTCGCGCAGCGGCAGTTCCGGGTTGACGAAGGAGGCGCCTGGCAGCTGCACGCCCATCGCTTCCAGCAGGACCTGGTTGGAGTTGGCGGTGCCATAGAAGGTGCAGGTACCCGGTGCGTGGTACGAGGCGGATTCGGCTTCCAGCAGTTCTTCGCGGGTAGCTTCGCCTGCGGCGTAGCGCTCGCGGACTTCGGCTTTCTTCTTGTTCGGGATGCCCGGTGTCATCGGCCCGGCCGGCACGAACACCGCCGGAAGGTGACCAAAGGCGAGGGCGCCGATCAGCAGGCCGGGTACGATCTTGTCGCAGACGCCCAGATAGATGGTAGCGTCGAACATGTCGTGGCTGAGGCCAATCGCCGTTGCCTGCGCAATCACGTCACGCGAAAACAGCGACAGTTCCATGCCGCCACGGCCCTGGGTAACGCCGTCGCACATCGCCGGCACCGCGCCGGCAACCTGGGCGGTTGCGCCCAGCTCGCGTGCGGCATTACGGATCAACTCCGGGTAATGCTCGAACGGCTGGTGCGCGGACAGCATGTCATTGTACGAGGTGATGATGCCGAGGTTGGGCGTCACGTCACCGCGCAGCCGGTCCTTGTCGGTGGGCCCACAGGCAGCAAAGGCATGGGCCAGGTTGCCGCAGCTCAGGCGCGCGCGGAACGGACCTTCGCGCAGCGCGGCATCGATCCCGGCCAGATAAGCCGCGCGCGACGGGGCGCTGCGCTGGCGGATGCGATCGGTGATGGCTTGGATTTTCGGATGCATGGCTTTATGGCTGGAATGAGGAGGAAGGTGCGGCTGGCAAAGCGGCGGGCTTCGGACTCTGTTTCGGGAAGGACCATCTCCAGCTCTTGCGAGCGGCAGGTGAGGTCCATTCCCGGTTCCGGATCCGCTGGTTCCCGCTCAAGGACACCAATGCACGCGCAGCTTGTTGCCGGGCGCATTGATTGCAGCAAGGATCGGGAAGGTGTTCACGTCGCCGGAGGCAAGTGCGGCATTGAGCACCTCGAGCTTCTGCTTGCCGCGGACCAGCAGCAGGCGCTGGTTGGCCAACGCCAGGCCATGAGGGGTCAAGGTGATGCGCAGGGACCAGTGCTTGGCCACCGGGCAGCCGGTCGCATCCAATGCCGCATAAGGGTGTTTGCTCTGCAGTGCCTGCGGCAGGTCGGGCGAGCCGGGGAACAATGAAGCGGTATGGCCGTCATTGCCCATCCCCAGCACTACCAGACAGGGTGGCTGTGAATGCGTGGCGAGCAGGTTGGCGGTGTGCACGCATTCGGCGATCGGCAGGCCAACGCGGACAAGCGGGTCAAAATGCGCACCCTCGGCATGACGCAGGAAGCTGTCACGTACCAGCCAGGCATTGCTGTCCTTGTCCTGCGGCGAAAGCCAGCGCTCGTCGGCCAGGCCAACCTCAACCCGCGCCCACTCCAGGCCCTGGTCGGACAATAGTTCGTAGATGGGAGCCGGCGTGGTGCCGCCGGACAGCAGCAGGCGGGCGCGCCCGCGCTGCTCGATCTCCGCGCTCAGCAGGGCTGCCATTTCCTTGGCGACACCTTCGGTCCAGGCCTCTTCGTCAGCATGGCGGACAAGTGTGATGCGGTCGGAAACAGCGGCGTTCATGCGGTCACTCCAGAATTGGCGCGCTGCATGTCCAGCGCATAAGCAGTGGCGCCCAGCAAGCCGGGGCAGGGATGGGTGATGGCCATCGACGGGATCTGCGACATCGTCGCGGAGAAGCGTCCCTTGCTTTCAAACCGTTGACGGAAGCCGGAATGCTGCAGCTGCTGCAGCAGGCGCGGTACCAGTCCACCGGTCAGGAACACGCCGTCCCAGGCGCCCTGTACCAACACCGCGTCACCAGCGACCGCACCGAAGATCTCGAGGAATACTTCGACCGCTCGACCCGCCAGCACATCACCTTCGGCAGCACGTGCGCTGACCTCGGCCGGTTGCAGCAGGCCCGGATCGGTACCTGTCATCTCGCAGATGGCGCGGTGGATGTTGACCAGGCCGGGACCGCAGACCAGACGTTCGTTGGACACCCGCCCGAATTGCGCCGACAGGATCTCCAGGATGCGGATCTGTTCGGGCGAGTTCGGTGCAAAGCTGGCATGGCCGCCTTCGGTGGCCAGCGGGTAGTTGCGACCATCGCGCACCACCAGTCCGCCAACACCCAGGCCGGTGCCTGGGCCAAGCACGCAGTAGTTGCGTGATTCGCCGACCGCAGCGGGTTGCCAACCAGCGCCGCCAACCTGCACGACATCGTCAACGCCGAGCAGTGCGATCGACATGGCCTGGGCGACGAAGTCGTTGATCAGATGCAGCTGCTCGAAGCCGAGCTGCTCGGCAGTACGCGTGCGTGAGATGACCCACGGATGATTGGTGATGCGTGCTTCGTCACCATCGACCCGGCCTGCTACCGCGAACACACCGCTGCTGGCGGTCGCCCCACGCTGCTGCAGGTAGTGCGCGGCGGCGTCGGCCAGCGACGCGAACTGCGCCACCGGATACTCGTCGATGCTGCCCTGATCCAGCGGCGCGGAGGCGGCGCGGTCAGCCAGCGCGAAGCGTGCGTTGGTGCCACCAATATCCGCTACCAGTACCAGGTCGGTGCTGGGGCTCACAGCCCCTGCTCCGGGCCTGCTTCGGCGGCAATGGATTCGGGCAGGAAGTCCTGTCCCAGGCGCGGTCCCCAGCCGCCTGCCGGGTAGGGCTCCATCGGCAGGTCGGCGGCCTTCCAGGCATCGCTGACGCTGTCGATCCAGGCCCAGGCGGCACGGACTTCATCGTCGCGCACGAACAGAGCGTGGTTGCCGTTGAAGGCGTCCAGGAACAGGCGTTCGTAGGCGATGCGACGGTGCAGGCCGGTGGGAACGGAAAGTTCCAGTTCCAGCGGTTGCAGTTCCAGCGCTCCCCATTCCGGGCCGGCCAGCGAGCTCATCAGGCCGAGCTGGATGTTTTCCTGCGGCTGCAGCTGGAAGGTCAGGCGGTTGGGGGTGGCGTTCTTGCGGTCGGGGCGCTCAAACAGCCAATGCGTCACCGGCTTGAGGTTGACCTCGATGCGGGTGGTGCGTTCTGGCAGGCGCTTGCCGGTAACCAGGTGGAACGGCACGCCAGCCCAGCGCCAGTTGTCGATATGTGCGGTGACGCCGACAAAGGTCTCGGCCTCGCTGCCTTCCGGCGGCTGGTAAGCCTGCGCGGGCTGGCCATTGATGGTGCCTGCGGTGTAGCGGCCGCGCACGCTGTCCTTGGCCGCGTGCTTGGCATCGAGCGGGCGCAGGGCGCGCAGCACCTTCACCTTTTCGTCGCGGATGCGGTCGGCTTCCAGCGATGCCGGCGGTTCCATCGCGACCAGGCACAGCAGCTGCAGGATATGGCTCTGGACCATGTCGCGCAGTGCGCCGGAGCGTGAGTAATAGGAGTCGCGGCCATCCACGCCGTCGCTCTCGGCGACAAGAATGTGCACAGAGGCGATGTAGTTACGGTTCCATACCGCTTCCAGCAAGGTGTTGCCGAAGCGCAGCGCCATCAGGTTCTGCACCGGCGCCTTGCCCAGGTAGTGGTCCAAGCGGAACACGCGGTCTTCGTCGATCAGCTTGCCGATTGACTGCAGGATCTCCTCGGCGCTGTCGCTGTCCGAGCCGATCGGCTTTTCCAGCATCAAGCGGTTGGGTGCAGCCAGCGCGCCGCCCAGTGCCAGGCCTTCGCAGGTGGAGATGTACAGCCCCGGCGGGATCGCCAGATAGCTGACGCAATTGCGGTGGACCAGGTCCTTGACCGCTTCGGCGACCGACTCGGCATTGCGCAAGTCGACCGAACGGTAGTCGATACGGTTGAGCAGGTTGCTGATGTCATCCTGGCTGGCGTGCGGCATGGCGGCTTCCAGACGCGGACGCAGCAGGTCGCGGAATTTCTCGGTGTCATGCGGCGACAAGGCCAGTGCACGCACACGGAAATCTTCAGGAAGTAGACCGTCGCCGAGCAGGCGTAGCAGGGACGGGAACAGATAACGCTGGGCCAGATCGCCTGTGGCACCGAACAGGAAGAGGGTGTCGTGCATGGCACGAGTTTCGGGTGCGGATGACATCGTTGTCAATTGTTCGTCTTCAAGGCCTGCGCCGCGATTGGGACGCCCGCGTCCTTCGGCGCGAGGGGGCGGGCGGGGGCAACCTGGGCTTGTGCATTGCAGCATGCCGCGAGGGCGGGAGCAGGTCCGTGCAGCGGAGCGCAGGTGCCGTGTAAGAGCGACTGTGATGGTGCCATATGAATATGCTTACCGTGCACAATGTTTCGGATGTATACGATTGCAGGAAACTGTTCTGTCGTTGTAACGCAAGTGTTCCCCAGCTCCAGGTTTCGACTCGCAACGAGGTAGTGATGGCCAAGGTTCAATTCGACAGTGTGCGCAAGGTGTATGACAACGGTCAGGTCGCCGTTGCCGGGGCCAGTTTCGACATCGCCGATGGCGAGTTGATGGTGCTGGTGGGGCCGTCGGGCTGCGGCAAGTCCACACTGCTGCGAATGGTGGCCGGGCTGGAGGAGATCAGCGCTGGTAACCTGCGCATCGACGAGCGGGTGGTCAACGACGTTGCACCGAAGGATCGGGACATCGCCATGGTGTTCCAGAACTACGCGCTCTACCCGCATATGACCGTAGCCGAAAACCTGGGTTTTGGTTTGAAGTTGCGTGGGCATGACAAGGCCGAGGTGCAGCGCCGGGTGCAGGAGGCGGCTGATTCGTTGGGCCTGACTTCGATGCTGGACAAGCTGCCGCGCGCCATGTCGGGCGGTCAGCGTCAGCGCGTGGCGCTGGGGCGTGCGCTGGTGCGCGAGCCAGCGGTATTCCTGCTGGATGAGCCGCTGTCCAATCTGGATGCGAAGTTGCGTCACTCGGTGCGCACCGAAATCGCGCAGCTGCATCGCAAGCTCGGCACCACGATGATCTATGTCACCCATGACCAGGTCGAGGCGATGACGCTGGGCCAGCGCATCGTCGTGCTCAATGAG
>QFOV01000010.1 GCA_003248565.1 Stenotrophomonas sp. | reverse complement strand
GGCCCCGAGTCCGGGGTGACCAGCAGCGAGGCGCGGGCCAGCAGGGCCGGCAACTGCTTGAGCGTGTCCTTGCCGACCAGGTCCAGCGCCGGGTGCTTCATCGCGGCGAGGATGGCGTCGCTGGTGCTGCGTTCCAGCTCGCTGCGTCCGCCGCACAGCACCACCCGCCAGCCGTGGCTGGCGGCGTGGTCGGCCAGTGCGGCATGGCGCTCGGCGTACCAGTTGCGGCGCTGGTGGCTGGAGCAGGGCGAGATCATCAACACCGGCCGGCCATCTTCCTCCCATTGGGCGCGCGCCCACTCGTGCGCTTCCGGCGGTGTGGCCAGGTCCCAGCTGACCTCGGTCTGCTTCAGGCCCAGCGGCTCGCAGAAGCTGCCGATGGCATCGAGCACATGGATGCCGGGGCGGTCGGGGATGCGCTCATTGATGAAGAGCCCGTGCAGGTCCTTGGAGCGTGACTTGTCGTAGCCGATGCGGCGCTTGGCCGGGATGAAGGCTGACAGCAGGTTGGCGCGGGCGGCCACCTGCATCTGTAGCAGGGCATCGAAACGGCCAGGCGGAAATTCGCGACGCAGCGCACGCATTCCAGTCAATCCGCTGTTCTTGTCGTAGACGTGGAAACTGACCCCGGGCAGGCCGTCGAGCAGCTTGTGGCCGGCCTTGTCGATAACCCAGTGCAGTGGCGTGCCCGGAAACCCCCGCTGCAGTGTGCGTACCAGCGGCACCACATGGGTGACATCACCCAGTGCCGACAGGCGCAAAAGACACAACGGGGACGACGATGCAGGCATGTGTTGTTAGACTCGTAAAGATGGTCGCATTTGACGCCACTGAAGCGCTGACGCCCTGCCGCGATGGTCGCGGCTATGGCGCCATTCTGTTCGACCGCGAACGCCTGCGGCAAGCCGATCCCGGTTTGTTCGTGCCTGCGCAGTGGGGCAGCAAGGCCCATCCGGTGGGCGATGGCGGCCGTGGCGGCGCATGGTTCATTGATGCGCCGTTCGGTCGCAGCGTGCTGCGCCAGTACCTGCGCGGCGGTGTCGCCGCCAAGATCAGCCACAGCAGCTATTTGTGGCGTGGTGCCAACCGGACGCGCAGCTTTGCCGAGTTTCGCCTGATGCGCGAGCTGATCGCGCAGAAGCTGCCGGTGCCGCGCCCCTACGCGGCGTTCTACATGCGCGAAGGCCTGCGCTACAAGGCGGCACTGCTGATGGAGCGGCTGGAAGACGTGCGCTCGCTGGCCGACCACGCGCAGGTCGCCGGGCGCGGCGCGCCATGGGAGGAGGCCGGGCGGATGATCGCGCGCTTCCACCGTGCGGGCCTGGATCACGCTGATTTGAATGCCCACAACATCCTGTTTGATGACGCCCGCCGTGGTTGGCTGATCGATTTCGATCGCGGCGTGCTACGCATTCCCGCCACCCGCTGGCGCGAGCGCAACCTCAAGCGCCTGCTGCGCTCCCTGCTCAAGCTGCGCGGCGCGCGCAGCCGCGAGGACGTCGAGCAGGACTATGCGCGGCTGCGCCGCGCCTATGATCTGGCCTGGAACCGGGGCGTGTGACATGAGTTGGGCGTTGCGTTTCCTTGGCGTCGGCAATGCGTCGGCGGTGGAGCTGGGTTCGCCGATGTCGGTGATCGAGCACGGCGGCCAGCCTTGGCTGACCATCGATTGCGGCGGCGAAGGACTGACCGCTTACCGCAACCATTACGGCGCCATGCCGGATGCGGTGTTCGTCACCCATATCCATCTGGACCATGTGGCCGGTTTCGAGCGCCTGTTCGTCGATGCCTTCTTCAATCCTCAACGGCGCGGCAAGGTGCGGCTATACGTGCCAGCGCCGCTGGTGCCGCTGCTGCACAAGCGGGTGGGGGACTACCCGAATGTGCTGGCCGAGGGCGGCGCCAACTTCTGGGATGCCTTCCAGCTGATCGTAGTCGGTGATGCGTTCTGGCATGAGGGCGTGCGCCTGGAAGTGTTCCCGGTGCGCCACCACTGGCCGGAAACCGCCTACGGACTGCGTCTGCAGGGCGCGGTGGTATGGAGCGGCGACACCCGCCCGATCCCGGAGATGCTGGCGCGATTTGCCGATGACAACGAATTGATCGCGCACGACTGCGGACTGCACGGCAATCCTTCGCATACCGGTGTGGATGATCTGGAGCGCGAATACGACGCCACCACCCAGGCGCGGATGATGCTCTACCACTACGCCAGCGCCGCCGACGGCGAAGCGCTGCGCGCGCGCGGCCACCGCGTGGCGATGCCGGGTGAGTATGTGCTGTTGAGCGAGCCAACGGCACCGCGTGCGGAGCCGTTTGAGGGTTGAGCGTCGTGCTTCGGCTCCACGAAGCTTGGGCGCACGTAGAGCCCAAATTGTCCGCAGCAATGATCACTGAGCCCCTCTCCCGCCAGCGGGAGAGGGGTTGGGGTGAGGGCAAGGCCGGAGCCGGTCGAGATCAGCCTCACCGAACCCTCCGCAGCAACGTGACCCGGGTAAGCGCAGCGCACCCGGGATGCGTGCCGGGGGCTCACAATCAAGAAAGGCCAGCTCGTGGCGGGCAATCCTGCAAAACAGCTGCACGGCCAAAGCCCCGGGTGCGCTGCGCTTACCCGGGCTACAACGCGCACAAAACAAAAGCGGCCGCTTCATCAGCGGCGGAACTTTCCAAGGCCCAAAAAGGTGGCGACCCCGCCGGCTGACCTCGGCGCCCGCGTCGATCGATACCGTTGCTGCCTTCCGGCCCTGGCGGGATTTTCGACCTAGCGTCGCGAGGGGCCGACGGGGCCACCATAGAGACGGTTTGGCCGCGCTAGGCGCGGCCATTCACGATACGAGAGGCTGGGGCGATGCGATCATCAGCCGCCGATGCTTCATGGACCGGACACAAACTGGAGCAGGTCCTGATCGTGTGCGGTGATTGTAGCGTATGCACCACCGCCCGACCAGCGTTCCGGCTTGAACCCCGTGTAACCCGCAGCCGCCGTTTAGCGGCCCCAGACGCCCGGCTTGGATAGAATGCCCACCCAACGGAGGACGACCTCCGCCCATCACGGGACTTCACCCAGGACGGCCTGGCTTCTCTAGGAGGCTGTATGGCTTGGATCTATCTCGTGATCGCTGGTGCGCTGGAAATCGTCTGGGCGCTGGCAATGAAGCAATCCCACGGTTTTACCAAGCTGGTTCCCAGCATCGTCACCATCGTCGGCATGATCGCCAGCTTCTGGTTGCTGGCCTTGGCCATGCGCAGCTTGCCGCTGGGCACGGCCTATACGATCTGGACCGGTATCGGCGCGGTAGGTGCCTTCGTCATCGGCATCATCTTCCTGGGCGAGCAGATCAGCGCGATGCGTATTGGTGCGGCGGTGCTGATCGTCAGCGGCCTGGTGCTGATGAAACTGTCCAGCAGCTGATAACAGCCTCAGTCCTCGCGCAGCACCAACACCATCTCGACCGCATCCAGACCCGGGCCGTGGCCATCGGCCACGATCCGGGTCATGCTGAATCCGAGTCGCGCGTAGAAGTCCTGCGTGTGCTGACTGGTGCTGAGCTCCACGCGCTTCGCGTTCGGGCTCTGTCTGGCCTGCTGTAAACGGGCAAGACTCAATTGCCTGCCGAAGCCCTGCCGATGCACGCTGTGTTCGACCATGCCCCAGCAGAAAACGGCGACGCCATCGGCCCGTATCGCCAAGCCGCCGCAGGCGACAACTCGCTTATCGTGCTCGATCAGCTGATAGTCGCAACCTTGCGCATCGCGCTGTAGAAACTGCTCGAAGTCTGCGCGTTCGGCTAGCGTGAAGTACTTGGGCACATTGCTGTCGAACAGCGACAAGCAGGCATCGGCATCAGCAGGTTGGTAGGGGCGAATCGGCATGTGCTGCAATCTAACAGCTGGGGAGGGGGGCTGCTTTGGCTTTGGTTTTGGTTTTAGCTTTAGCCCCTCTCCCCTTGCGGGAGAGGGGTTGGGGAGAGGGGAGCGCGAAGCGTGCTTTCAACGGTCAAACAACGCAAACCTAGCAGCACAAAAACCAATCAACGCGACATCGAATAAGGCAACGTCGCCGCATCCGCGGCCCAAGACTTGTTCGGCTCAGCCTGCATCGTGAACCGCAGCTCCCCACCAGCAACAATCTCCTGATGCGTCACATAAGCCCGATCCAGCGGCTTGCCATTGAGGCTCACCGAACCAACATACGTATGCGCAGCATCCAATCCAGTAGCCACGATGCTGAAACGCTTCCCATCCGGCAGATTCAAGGTCGCCTGCGGCAGGAACGGCCGACCGATGATGTACTGATTGCTACCCGGCGTAACCGGATAGAAACCCAGCGCAGTAAACACATACCAGGCCGACATCTGCCCAAGATCATCGTTACCCGCCAAGCCATCCGGACGCGCCGCGTACTGCGTGTCCATGATCTGCTTCAAGCGCGCCTGCGTGCGCCACGGCTGCCCGGCATGTGCATACAGATAGGCAACATGGTGGCTTGGCTCGTTGCCATGTGCGTACCAGCCAATCAGTCCGGTGATGTCTTCCATGTGCGCGAAGATCGACGGGTCGACTTTGGCTTCAAACACATCATCCAGACGCTGCAGCAGCTTGTCGCTGCCACCATGCGCCGCCGCCAAGCCGGCGACATCCTGCGGCACATACCACGAGTACTGCCAGGCATTGCCTTCGGTGAAATCCGTGCCGTAACCACTGGCGCTGGGATCGAACGGCTCGCGGAAACTACCATCGCGCTTGCGCGCACGCATGAAGCCGGTGCCCGGATCGAACGCATGCTTCCAGTTCGCCGCACGCTTGTTGAACTCGCTCGCCACTTCGGTCTTGCCCATGTCCTTGGCCACCTGCGCGATGGTCCAGTCGTCATAGGCATATTCCAGCGTCTTGCTGGCTGCTTCGCCTTCCTCATCGATCGGCACATAGCCGAGCTCGCGGTACTGCGCGATGCCGTCGTACGGGCCGTAATTGGCGCTGGCGACCATCGCCTGCAGCGCTTCTTTGGTGTCGTAGCCACGGATGCCCTTCATATAGGCATCGGCGATCACAGGCACGGCGTGGTAGCCGATCATGCACCAGGTCTCCAGACCGTGGAACGACCACACCGGCAGCACGCCGTAAGGGCTTTCGCGGCGTGAGGCCAACAGAGAATTGACGAAGTCATTGGTGCGCTGTGGCGGCTGCACCAGCGTGGCCAGCGGGTGCAGGGCGCGATACGTGTCCCATAGCGAGAACGTCGAATAATTGGTCCAGCCCTTGGCCTGATGCACCGCGTTGTCCGGCCCGCGATAACGGCCGTCGCTGTCCATGAACAAGGTTGGCCCAAGCAGCGTGTGATACAGCGCGGTGTAGAAGCGGGTGCGTTCGTCCGCGCTGCCCTGCGCTTCGATTGCGCCCAACGCCTCGCTCCATTGCTGCCTGGCGGCAGCGCGCATGCCATCGAAATCCCAGCCCGGTGCTTCCGCATCCAGGTTGGCAATCGCGCCTTCCTCGCTGACCGGCGAGATCGCCACCTTCACCAGCAAGGGTTTGCCGCCCTCCGGCACTACATCAAAGGCTGCAACCAACTGCCGGCCTTCGATCTGCGCGCGCTGCGTCGGGTCCTTCTCGCCCGGCGGCGGGAAGCCCTTGTAGGCCACATCCTGCTCGGTGTCGTGCAGTTGATGGCCGCTGAGGGGCTGCGAGAAACGCATCGCGAAATACAGCTGCCGGCCAGGCGCCCAGCCACGCGTCTCGCGGAAGCCGGTAACCGTGCCATCGGCCCGCACCCGCAGGCGCGACCACAGTATCTTGCCCGGGTAGTCATACATGCTGGTACGCAGGTCGACGACCACATGTGCTGGCTTGCCAGCCGGGAAGCTGTAGCGGTGCATGCCAACGCGCGCGCTGGCGGTGAGCTCGGCGCGCACCTTGTAGTCGTCCAGCGTCACCGCGTAATAGCCCGGCTGGGCGGTCTCGCTGGCATGACTGAAGCGCGAGGTGTAGCCGCTCAAAGGCTGATCCGGATTGCCGCGTTCGAGTTTCAACTCACCGGTAGTCGGCATCAGCAGGAGATCGCCCAGGTCCGAATGGCCGGTGCCGGAAAAATGCGTATGCGAGAACCCGACGATGGTGCTGTCGTCATAGCGATAGCCTGCCGCCCAGCCATAACCGTTCTTGCGCGACTGGATGCGGGTATCGGGCGACAGCTGGACCATGCCGTAGGGGACGGTCGCACCCGGATAGGTATGACCCTCGCCGCCGGTACCGATGAAGGGGTTCACGGCGGAATAAGCGGCTTCGTTGGCGGCGGGCGAGGCCGCCATTGCCGAAGACGGCGACAGGGAAGAGGTTGCCACGGTTGCTGCAAGCACTAACAGGGTCGCGCCAAGCTGCTTCATCCCGCACCTTTTGGATCGGTCTAATGTTGGGAAGCTAGCATGTCCAAGGACGGTCTGGCGGGCCATCGGTCCTGTCTGGATCTGAGACGCGGCGCTGCAAACTCCACTGTGCCAGGAGGTTGCCGACGGTGGTTTGGCTACTGAACCTGACCCGGATGCGGGTTTGCTGTGGCGGAAGCTTGGATCTACAATGTATCTACATCTGTGGAGGCATCATGCACGCCAAAATTCAGCGTTGGGGCAATAGCGCGGCCGTTCGCCTGCCTGCATCCATTCTCAAGGCCATGGATCTGGGAAGTGGTGACACGCTGGAGATTGGCGTCGAAGAAGGCGCGCTGATCCTGACTCCGGTCAAGGCACGGCCCCGCTATCAATTGTCAGAGTTGCTGGCGCAGTGCGATTTGAACGCACCGCAGGATGACGAACTGGTCGCCTGGAACAGCAGCAAGCCGGTAGGAAACGAAGCGTGGTGAGCCGCCCGCGATTCGATCGCGGGGACATCATCCGGGTCCAGCTCAATCCCAGCGCCGGCCAGGAAATGCAGGGTGATATGCGGCCAGCACTGGTCCTGAGTCCAGCACCGTTCAACGGCACAGGGTTGGCAATCGTCGCCCCGATCACGCAAGGTGGATTGGTGGGGCGGAATGCAGGATTCGCGGTGTCGCTGTCTGCGACGGGCACCGAGACGCAGGGCGTGGTTCTGGTCAATCACCTGCGCAGCATGGATTTGAATGCGCGTGGTGCACGAAAGGTGGAGCGAGCGCCTGCCAGTGTTGTGGATGAAGCGTTGGCGAAGGTAGCGACGTTTCTTGGGGAATCGGTGGAGTGATCCGAAGAAACTGCGGATATTGAGGTTGCCGGTGGCTCAAAGAGCGAGCGCTGCAATTCCATCGAAAGTGATTTCTTCGAGTCTCTGAACTTGGCCTTGGGAATTTCTTCGCTGGCTGGCAATTGACAGGAAAAAGCAAAGGCCACCCGATGGGCGGCCTTTGCTTTTTTAACTGGCGGAGAGAGGGGGAAACAGTACCTTGACCGTCCCGCCTAGCTCCGGAGGCATCCACAAACCGGATTTGTGTCCTGTGGTGTGTCCCGGATGCTACCCAAGTTCGCCCCATGATGCGAGCAGGGGTACGGCCTGGAGTTCGTCGGATTGGGCCGTCCTAAAGATCCCCGCAGGCAAGCCGCTATCTATGAGGGCCTCTAATCAATGGGTATCTTTAGCTGGCGTCCTTGACCCGGCGGAGTTCTCGGTCGATGAGACGAGGCCGGTCTATGCTTGGCAACAGAGGGGTGGACTAGAAGGAAATACCGGAATGCAATTTCGGATGTGGTCAGCAGGAGTGCTTTTTCTAGGGTCGTATGCCCCGCTGGCCTTTGTACTGGCGGCGCAAGACATCAAAAAGGCGCTGTGGGGAGAACCCGTATGCGGTTGGAGAGGACAGTTTGATTGCGAACTTCAGATCTTTGAGCACCCTTGGGCATCCTTGGCAGCAATAGTGGTTACATCAGCCGCACTGTGGCTGACGATGTATTCCATGATGGCTGTCCGACTGAAGAGCGAAGCTGAAGTTCTGTCCGCGAAGCCCGTTCCGAATGACCTGATTAATTATGTTTTCCCCTACGTTGTATCATTCATGGGGTTGAGTTACGGAGATCCACAGAAGTTGGCGGGATTCTTCGTGTTTCTTGTCCTCTTGTTCTTGATTACGTATAGGTCGGGGCAGATTCTGATGAACCCCGTATTGATTGCATTCGGCTGGCGACTGTATGAGGTTGATATCGTTGTCGGGGGAAACAAGGTCCGTAAGACCGTGCGCGCGCTGAAGCAGGGAAAGCTGTTGCCTGGCAAGCAGCTTATTGAGGATGTTCAGGAAGTATATTTGATGGGGGACCCATGAGCGATTTGGCATTGAAAAGCCTCAAGGAATTTGACCTCGCCGGGTCAAACGTGTTCCTTTGGGTGTTTAAGAAGAGCGCTGGCACGAAGAAATTCAAGGCTTACTACATCAAGACGGACCCAGTCTTGGAGGATGCTCTCAAGGGTTTTGCGGAAAATGAGAGGGCGCGCATTAACGAGTGGATTCCATATGGGCATCTCTCTCAGCCCACCGATGATGGATGCCTGACTATTGCTGTTGGTGACACCGACTTTCAGGTTCTAAAGGATCTTGTTGACGAGCCGGAGTCTGACCATGCGACTAATGATCTTAAGAAGCTCAAAGGCGCTGTCGGCTATCTGGTGAAGTTTGTGAAGGACGGGGAGACCCTCTACGCCACGCGGCGCACGCCGATGACTTGGAAGCCTGTCTACAAAAAGAAAAATGTGATTAATGCTATTTTTAAGAATGGACAGTTGTCCGCTGTAGCAGGTGATGAGTTCACCCTTGAGCCGCGATTTGACATCTTCGCCTTGGACGATGTTCTTCTGGTGTCGAACAAGAGGGGCTTTGAGTCAATGATGCAGTATCGCGCTGGATACGTTCAGGCGTTTGGCGAGCTCAAAGCGGAGCCGTCTTTCTCCGCTCTCTTCACTGATATGGCGCCATTGTTGGAATATGTCGGTGAGAACGGTACGCACCTGAAGAGGATGGCAGTCATTCAGGAGAAGTCCCTTTACTCTGACCCCAAATATCTCAAGGCGCTGAAGACCGTTGCGACGAAACGGAAGTGGGGCGTAACCTTCGATAAGGCTGGAAAAATAATTCCGACTGCAGCGACTGCAAAGGTGATCATTACTCTCTTGCTTGATCACCGTCTTGTGAGTGAGATCACTGACATCATGTATGACGTTCCTGATGGCACCCCGGTAAAATAAAAAGTAGGGGCTGCAGCCTATGCAGGGGGCACGAGGCTGTGGGGACTGATGCCCCATCCAAGGAGAAGGAAATGAATAAGCTGTTGCTCACCCTGGCCGCTGGTGTCGCTCTGGCATCCTCTTTTGCAGTTTCGGCTCAGAGCCATTCGGTGAAGGGGCACTATCGCTCGGACGGTACCTACGTCCAGCCTCACCACCGTAGCAATGCCAACTCCACCAAGCTGGACAACTACAGCACCCAAGGAAATTACAACCCTTACAACGGGAAGTCCGGGACTGTAGATCCTTACAAGCCAACGCAGAGCAATCCATACGGTAGCCCCTACAACCAGCCGAGGACGCAGCAGCGTCGGTCTGGTTACGGCTACTGAAGTCTAGGGCTCCGCAGATGCGGGGCTTTTTTATGGTTCTTCACCTAACTCCGGGGAAGGCTGCGCGGATTTTGAGGAAGAAATAGACATCGTCTCGGTATCTGTAGGTGACGCGCTTGATGACCTTGATCTTGTTGTTAATCCCCTCGACCAGATTCGTTCCTAGCAGCCATCGGCAATTGGCCAGGATGCCTGAATCTGATATGTGACTGGCTTCACACTCCGCTTACAATGAAGCGGTCATCAGTGAACAGGGGAAGTTCGTGCGCTCTACCATTTTTCTGAGCCTGAAGCTCGGCCTAGCACTGGCTAGCTTTCCAGGGGGAGGGGCGTCTCCGGTCTACGGCCCGGGTGCGAAAGGGCTGGCCCCATGATTCTGGGTATCCTGGCTCTGCTCGTGCTTGGCTTCTTCTTCCCGCCACTGTGGCTGGTTCTTATCGGCTACCTCATCTACATCTACGCCTCGCGCCACACCCGGAAGGAGCGAGCTGTGGAGGGCCGGATTCGGGCAATGATTGCCGCAAAGAAGGACATGGCGACGTTCTCCGAACTCTACTATGAGGCTGCCAGGTCATACGCCATCTCCAAAGGTTGCACCGTTTCCGACCACGAGGCGGCATCTGCTGCTGTGATGATTGATGGGAAGGCATGGAACGCCGTCTTTCTGAGGGAGCGGGATGGTGGCACGACGATTACTCTTCAAGATCATGCAGAAGTGGAGAGGCGGACTCAGGACGATGTGGATAGCGTCATCGCTGCTGGGAAATCCGTCGCGATAGTCCCCGATCTTGGTTTAATGGACACGAACACGCTGGCTCGGCAGAGAACTGACGAAGCCTTCCAGATGCTCTTGGGTCGAGCTGAGGATGGGGAAGCAGAAGCGCAGAACGAAATTGGCTTCTGTTACGGGAAGGGGGTCCACGTCTCCAAGAATTACAAATCCGCTCATCAGTGGTATGGGAAGTCCGCAGAGCAAGGGTTCGCGAACGCGCAGTTCAACCTGGGCGTTCTCCACTACCAAGGACTGGGTTGCAAGCGGGATATTGCGCAGGCTGAAGAGTGGTTCGATCTCGCAGCGGCCCAAGGACATTTGAATGCGCAGCAGAACTTGCGACGTATCGAATTGGAGAGGCCTCTTGTCCTAGAACTCTACGCCGTGAATCAGCAGCTTGGAAAACAGAAAGCCCCCGGCTTGGTCGATTTCAAGCTCGCCCATCTCTATCTCGACGAACTCAAAGCCCTGGTGGAGGACGAGGAGGTGCGCCAGGGCTTCGTTCTGGCGGCGACCACTGGACAGATTTCGTTGGCAAAGGCGGCAAAGATTCAGGACGCGGTGACTTGGGCGTGGAACCTGTCGTCAGCCACTCCGCTGACGTATCACCAGATCATCAATGCGGTCTCGAATGACGATTGGTCTATTTTCAACGGAATGCCGGAAAGCGGCTCGGGAACCTGAGGGCGATAAATGGGATTGTTCAGCGGCATCAAAGACAACTTCAAGAAGAGCGAAGCAGCCGTTTGCGTCCAGAATTTGTTGGAGCAACAACAGAGAATCGGCTACTTCACCGGAAATCCGGCGGGCTATGCGAGCGCTATTGTTCAAGCGGCGTGGGATGAGCGACCGCATGTATTCAACGGCAAGTTCGGTCAGAGACCCCACAAAATTTCGGTAACCGCTATCGTGCTGTCCAGGGCGCTCTCCCTGAGCGGTGAAGGAGACCCAAATCGATTTGCGCTGCTGGCCTGCCTTGGAACCGCGTTGTCAGAGGCTCACACGAATGCTGGCTTTTACCCGTTCAACAACCTAGACATGACGCTCATTGAAGCGGCAGGCGAAGTGTTCATCGAGAAGGGGAACGATATGGGGATTTCGATGTGACACGGATGCCAATCGGCTCTTGGTTCGAGAGAAGTATCAGGAAAATTCAACAGGGGATTTCACAATGAAGAAGAAGGTAATGGCAAGCGTGTTCGCAGCGCTGATGGCTCCTGCATTCGCGCATGCGACAGATTTCATGGGTATTGAGCTTGGGGCAAAGTTCGACATGCCTGAGTGCCAGTTCACCGGGGAGGGCTATCTCGCCCGCTACACCTTCGTCTTCGATCAGCCGATTCGGCCCTGCTGGAAACGCAGCATCCTTAAAGGCAAGCCGGGCGAGACGCTGGACAAGGACAGCAGCTTCAAAATCGACTTCGTGACCAGCGATGGCAAGACGCCGCTCGGTGTTGGCACGGACTCCACGCTAATCATTATTGATGGAGTAGTGGAGGGCGTGCAAGCCACCACAAACGGATACGAGCACCAGGACAGCATTCTTCGTGCGCTTCAAACGAAGTTCGGCAAGCCCACGTCTCTTAAAGAAGAGGCGATGGAAAACCGCATGGGTGCATCATTCCGATCTCATGAAGTGGTCTGGAAGACCCCGGCGCTTGAAGTCAAGTTCTCCGGCATGGTTTCCAGGATTGATTTCGGCTACATCTCGGTGTTTACGCCGAAGGCCACCGCCTTTGTCGAAGAGGAATACGAGCGCAAGCAGAAAGCAGCACCGTCCTTCTGATCAACCATGGAGGTGGCTATGCCGCATAGCAAGGTGTCGCGCCGCTGCCGACTGTTGAACGGACTGGCGCTTCTGTTCGTCGGACCGCTGGCCTCTTGGTTAGCTTTCGGACTTCTGGTGCGGTTCCAAGAGTTACCGGCATCGCTGGACCGATTGCCTTTCACGTGGGCCTACTATCTGGGGATTACGGCGATTCCCATGCTCTTCGGACTGATACTAACTGCATTTGTTCGACCTGCGTATGGATGGCTTGTTTACGCGCTGGGCAGTGCCTTCATGCTCTACGGGCAAGCCAAGCTGCTTGCCCTGCCGCCAGTCTACTGACAGAGATTCGCAATGCTGAAAGACTTTCCTCGCCCGCTGGCGTCCGTCATCGGTGATGTGGTGGGCAACCACACTCAGCATCACCAGACACTTGAAAACATGATGTATGAGGCCGGTGCATCTGGCGATCCACCGGAAGGTAGCTGCGTTCGAAAAGTGACAGAGTGGTTTGTGAGAGAGGGAAAGGATGACCCTTCCAAGTCGCTCACTATCCTTGGGAAATTCATCGAGACACTTATGGACGGCGAGGTATCGCGTTGGGACCCCGACCGCGAGCTCACGGCTCGCAAGCGCATCAACGAGGCCCTCGCTCGCTACCAACTGAGCTACGCGTTTGGCGGAAGGATTTTGAGTGCGCAGAGCGTAACCGCGCCCAGCCGAGCGTTCGCCGATGCGCTAAAAGAATTCTCTGTGGCCGAAGTCGAAGAGGAATTTGAGAGGGCACTTCGCTCTGTGGAGAGCGACCCCGCTTCTGCTGTGACAGCGGCATGTGCGATTGTTGAGGCGCTGTGCAAGCACTACATCGCTACAGAGGGGCTTGAGCTTCCTTCAAACCAGACCGTCAAGCCACTTTGGGTAGTGGTTGCTAAGCATCTGAAGCTGTCGCCTGAGCAGTTGGAAGATGATGACCTCAAGCGAGTTCTCGCAGGGCTTAGCTCGATCATTGACGGCATCGGTGCCTTCCGAACTCATGCTGGTAGTGCCCACGGGCAGCACAAACGCACATATAAGGTCGCTCCACGTCATGCTCGACTAGTTGTCCACTCAGCGCACTCGCTGTGTTTGTTTGTTGTGGAGACCTGGAAGGAACGCAAGAAGAGCGATACAGGCAGGCTGAAGGTTTAGGGGGAGCTATGGGGATCGTGGGCTTTCTGAAGTCGCTTGTGGGGGCAGGGCGTCCTGCCGCTCCTCAAGGTCATGTGCCGCAAGAGGCTGGCTACAAGGCGCTCGAAATCACGCCAAGCGATGACGTGTTCGATTGCTACGACGCCGTGTTCGACCAAGCGATGGCGAAGGTGTCGGGTATCCCTGCGGAAGACGTAGATGCCATCAAGGACTACATCATGGCAGTTGAAGGCGGCTTCTTGAATGCTCACGGATACTACGAGCACGTATGGGAGAACTACTTCGCAGGTCGTTCTTGGCGATGGCTTGAACATGAGGAGTGGCTCTCCATCTTCTCTGAACTGGGTCGCTTCCCGCTCAACTTTCCTCAGCCCCCGGCGTCTCAGCGGTCATCCGTTTCTTCATTGTTACAGCGGATGAAGGTTGCTGACTTGAAGCTGCTGTGTAAGTGCTGCTCAGTTAGTTTCAACTCAAAGACTAACAAGGCCCAGCTGATTGGGATGCTGGAACTGATTCCAAACATAGAGAAGCAGCCGCAGCTCCAAGTCATCGCATCTCAGATCAACTCTGAGGCGAAGCGGTCCCTCTACTCTCTACTCATGCGGACAATCCAGTTCCGGGCAATGAGCCTGCACAACAAGAGAAGAGCTCTCGCCATCGGAGTGACAGAGTTCAGGGTCATGCACACTTTCGAGCAGGATAGAGAGTTTGTGGAGTTGGCTTGGATGAGAGTCCCAGATGGACTTCCCCCTTTGTTTCCGGGCGACATGAGTGGATTACGCTCCGTGATTCCCTATTTAGACGACTAAGTGCTGTGGCTGGGGCTTTCTAGGAATGATTATGAATCCAAGGCTAAAATTCATTGTTGCCGTGTCGCAGTGCTTTCTGCGCACGACGTGGCGTTGAGAGCTCGCGCGCAGACATAATCCAGGTGCAGTGGATCAGGTATTAATTTCTAGGGGTCTTTTCAAGCGAAGGTCCCACAGGTCGCGGTGAAGAGTCGCCATGTTATTTATTAATGGGTTGCTTTCGCTTGACTCGATTTATGGTCTGGCTATGTTGGGGGAATGAGAAGGATGAACTCAACTAAGACTATTCGATACTTTACTTCGCTTTCTCTGCCGATTGTTTTCAAAGGGGCGTGGACGTTGGCTATGCCCGGTGGTTGCGGATTAGTCCGTTCATTTAATAATCTCGAAGATCTTTGGCGCATTGCAAAATTTAGAATGGTAGAGCAATTTGCTCACGTTCCCTGGGCTTTGTCGACGATTGCGCTAATTGAAAGTGGGTCTCCAGAGGGGCGGGAGCTGCTTGTATGGCTCAAGGATGGAAAAGGTGAGACTCCCCCTGTCTTGGGATTGCTACGACGGAACTCTCTTGATGGACGACCGATCCAGTCGCGGAGATGGGCAGCGGACTATGAGAGTCTGATAACCCAGTTGGGAGGGGACGGAAAGCTCCCACTCTTTGGGTTGCTATTAAGAGCCTACATGTTGCAAGGTGCGGGAAGTTTAGGGAAGATCGCCAGCATCCGACGTGTTGGAGGTGTGGATGCATATGGGCGAGCTCAAGGATTGGGTGAGAGAGGCTGTTCAAATTTCGGATCAGGAATCTGATTTCAATGCTCTGGCCGCTGCGTTTCGTCTTGCGATAATGAGCCTACTCAGCTCTCGAATGTCGGCTGAGGTTTTGGAAGAAACAATGACGGGGACAGTGCTTGGCGCTCTGGCAACATCTGTAAAGATATGTGGTGACGCCTACGAAGGGGATTCTCGCCCCGGCTGTAGCTGGGTGAAGTATTCAAAGGCAGGAAAGACCTGGTCATCTGAATCAAAAAGCGGGGCTGATTTCGCAATTTTTATTGATATGGGTGGCTGTGACTTCAGGCTTGCTGTTTTTCAAGCCAAGCGGAAGACGACTGCTTCGTCCAAAATAAATGTTGAGCAGAAGAGAGATGGCTCCACCACAGATAGTGGGATTCCGCAATTTCTGCGCCTGGTTGAGTATGCTAGGACGATACATGAGGCTAACGGTGGTGCCGGATTTTGCTTGGATAATGCGAAGTGGGTTCACTATTTGGTATACGAGCAAAGCGCGTTGTATTGCTGTTCGTTGGATCAGCTAGAATCGTTGGAGGGCGGGTACCTTTCTCGCGCCGCTTTGGCGGATATTGACGATGCTAGCCGTCAGCTTGCTGCTAGTCACGCAGCTTCTTGCGAAGAGTCGGCAGAATTTGCGATTGGTGGTTCGCGTGAAGATAGCTCTCCCGTAGTCAGTACGCATGAGGGTAGCTCTCCCGCAGCCAGTTCGCTTGGAACTATAGATCTTGAACAAGTTGAGTTGCGAAGTTTTCTGGAGGTTCTGGATTCTGGAGCTAATGGGTGCGGGGAGGAGGCCGGTTGGCTCAAGATTGAAACTGCCGAAAGTATGGAGCTGATACTTGGTCAGCTCGTCATGCTGATGCCAGTTTGTTTTGCTAAAGATGAATCGTCGCCTGCGCCGGAACCTGAAATGAGGAAGTCCTTGGACATCAATCCGCCGCTTGACTTTAAGAAAATTTCGTCTTCTGTTTTTAGTGTGGATGGTCGATTTATTCGCCCGAAGTTCGACGCAAAGAAGGTCGTTGCTTCTAAATCTAGTCGGCGTGAAGTAGAAAGTGGCCTGGCCGATAGGGTCGCTGAGCGGAGAGCAAAGGAGGACAAAGGGCCCAGCCTCGGTCTATCTGGAAAGGGTTCTTCTAAGAGTGATAGGAAAAATAAGATCTGACAGCCTATTCGTTCTGTATGCCTGCAGCCTATGCAGGGGGGCGAGGCTGTGGGGAGTGATGCCCCATCCAAAGAGAAGGCTACTGAAGTCTAGGGCCCCGCAGATGCGGGGCCTTTTTGGGTCCGATACGCCAAGCGGCAGTAGTGGCCCGCGTCAGGCTGTCTCCGCCTTAGGCGCCAGGCTCACCGACCACTGCCCATTCTCTTCCTGCTTGAGTGACAGGAGATCGTAGGTCCTCACCATGTTGAGAAGACCGGAATGCCCATAGATGCCAGGCGAGAAGCCGGAATCGGCTCGCTTCAGATAGGAGCCTAAGGAGTTGAGGCTCACCTTTCCCTCTGGCGTGCTACCGGCAAGCAGTGAGACGGCCTCGATGATGAACCGAGGGCGACGCTTCGGCAGCGGCGCGCTACCGGTGGCCTTGGCTTCGCTACTGTGGTCAGCAGGATGCGGCGGGTCCTGAAGATCAGACGGCTCTGGCGATGAGGCTTTTTGGGCGGACCACTCGAAGAACTGATCACAAGCATTACGCAAAGCATCGGGGGTCTTTACTTCGCCGACGATCAAGACCGTGGCGCCGCGCTCTCGAAGCTTCCTACAGAGGTAGGCGAAGTCGGAGTCGCTGGTCACCAGGCAGAAGATGTCGGCACGCTGATCGAAGAGCGCTTCCAGGGCATCCAAGGCTAGGGCGATATCGGAGGTGTTCTTCTTCGCTGCGTATTGGAACTGAAGGCATGGAGTGAATGCCTGGCGAACCAGGGCCTCTTGCCAAGAGTTGCCCAAGGTAGTGCGATTGCCATAGCCCCGTCGAAGCGTTACGCGCCCGGACTGTGCAGCCATGAGGAGCGCGAAATCCACGATTTCGGGAGCAACGTTGTCGCAGTCAATCATTACTGCGACGGTCGATTCTTGCGGTTGAGCCATGTTGATTTCCTTATCGCGTAGGGCATATGTGATGCGACAGCTTGCCGCTGACTACGTCTTCCGCCGAACGATATGGTCCCCGGCTGCATCATGTTTCTTGTAGCTAACCCAAGCTTGCCCGTTGCTACCTTTGACAATCCTGAGCTTCTGGGGGTCTGCGGTGCTTTCAAAGGCATAGCCCGTCATATGGATCTCGACGGGGAAGTGACCGAGCGCCATTCCAGCCACATCCAGTTGCCAATGTGTCTGAATGAGAAATTCGCCAGGAACAGTTATGAATTTGCGCGCCTCGGGACCCACTGAATCGACCTCCATAGTATTAAGGGTGACGGACCTCTGTACGCCCCTCAGAAGATCGAAGCCAAAGTCGATGTCCTGGAAGTCCTCTTCGGAGAACACGTCTGACTTTTCGAGGATGAAGGGGGAGTTGAGGGCGCGACAAATCATGTGGAGTCTGCTCAGGCTTCTGATGCGCTGGAGCACAGGAAGCATCTGACCGATGGGTGACACCGCAGGCTTCAGTGGCTGGCGGATCCCATTGAAGTCCAAAGTCAGCATCATTGCGTCCTCGGCAGCAATCTGGTCGGCCCACGTTGCTAGAGGGGCGAGCGTATCAATCTCCTTTAGCGCGACTCCGTATATCGCGGAGCCCCTGATGCTAAGGTTGATTTCTGCCTTCAATGATGTCTCTACAACCGTGCACCGAATGATGATCGTCAATGGTGATGGGAGAGACTCATTCGTAATGCCTGCTCCTGCGGTGCCGTTGAATAGCTCAGCAGCTAAGCTCACTTCCTGCGCCAAGACGGAATACTCCTGGCCGGGACATACGAGGACATGGCCTTGGGTGGCTGCTTTCGTCTTCATGGTTAGCTTGCCGTGAGCAAGTAGCGGCTTCATTTGATCCTGGACGCCGGGGAGAGGCGCAAGCTTGAAGTCTTTTACGTCAAATGTGCGTGGGAGGCCATACAGATATGCGTCTCGGACCAAGGCTATGTTCTCGGCCGTTCCGACTGGTGTGAAGGATAGATCCAACCGAGAAAGCCCCTTCGAGAGCTCCTGCACCTTCTGAGTCTTGCTTTCGCCCGAACCCGGGGGCGCTCTTCGGGCGCTGCGCTTTGCTAGATCAATAGATGGCTGATTTCCGATGGATAGCGGATCTCGGGTTTGAAGAATAGGCTCTACGATGTCCCACAGATAGCGTTCAAAGCCCTCACGGTCACTGAGGACCTTTGAATGGTCGAACATGACCACGCCTTTGCCATCGCCGATCAGCTTTTCTTGATTGCCCTTCGCCCACTCTTGAGCGTGAATCCAATAAATGGAACGGTCGGGGGTCACCCTCAAAATGAAGACCGGGAGCACATTGTTCGCATACTGCCGCAATCGGTTCTTGGAAACTTGAGCAGTGATTCGGCTTCCTCTGGACTCGACAGAGGTCGCTTTCACTTGCGCTAGAAAGTGAATGCCGTGGTAGACAGTGTGATCGGGGGTGATGCACAGGTCGTAACCAATGTCTATCTGATCGTGTCCAACATTCCAATCCCACTCTAAGAAGGCCTGTTCTACTGCAAGCTCTGCTTGTCGACCAGTCTTCTGAGATTTAGGGAAGTTCATCGGCTAGAACGAAAGGGGCTGCAAGGATGACAGCCTACCACTGACTTTCGGACACATCATGGATAGAACCTCTTCTTGTCCTTCAAGCAGCGCTTGAACTGCCCCTTGGCATAGAGCGGAAGCACTACCGCAGGCCTGTATTTCTCCAAGGTATCTATCTGCTTCCTCCGCATTACGACGGGCTTTTTGTGGAAGTAGGCCTCGTGAAGCACCGGCACGCGCTTGCTGACAGAGTGGCCTGTGATCAGAGCAATGTCTTCGTCAGGGACGTTCTGGTGGTGTAGCTCTGTGGCGATGGTGTGGCGGAAGGCATGGAAACCAACACCTCTAGGGAAGCCAAGCTCCTTCATGTAGCGGCTGAACTGGCTAAGCGCTGCCAAGCTGTAGCGAGCATTGGTCTCACCTGTCTTACGGTTCACACCAGCGGATAGGTGTGGGAAGAGGCGAGGGTGGCCACACTCTCTGATGTCATCCATGAAGTCCAAGAAGCCTGCGTCAAGCAGCGGCTTGGGGATGGGGATCGTTCGGATAGATGCCTTGCCTTTTAGGCTTTGCCGACTTCTGAGCCGGGTCCGGTGCGCCAAGTCAGGATCCACGGTCTTCTGGATGCGGATGCACCAGACATCACTCTCCTGGACGATGTCGGCCACCTTCAGCTGAGCGACCTCGTTGATGCGGGCACCTGTGTAGAGTCCGATCATAGGAAGCCACCATCGATGCGGATACTTGCTCGCCCAGGGAATGAAGGTCTTGGGGTCGAAGATGCGGCGGAGGTCGTCCTCATCAAAGAGGCGCTCAGGCTTGTTGGGATCGGTGACCAAGTCCTTTTTGATCTCTGCGAACGCAGCCATGGGGGACGCATCAATGGCTTTCGTCTTGACCAGCTGATTGAAGAAGGAGACCAGGAATCGTCGATGACGTTCAAGCGTTGCAGGGGCAAGCTGAGGAACATCTAGTTCCCTGCCGCAGGCAATGGCTTCGTCATAGCTGATGCCTCGGTAGGCGGGGTCAGAGAAGAGGCCCGGGGGTGACCAACGCATGAGGTCCCAGAGTCGGTAGATGTGAGGGTGGTCAATGCGAGAGACGGGGATGTCCCCGCAGGTCATCTGGAGAAGCCGCAGCGTCCTGGCCGTGGAGTCGATGGTCTCTTGTGCGAGGCAGCGGCGTTCCCGGTCCCCCAAGTAGTCCTTGATCTCTACGGACAGAAGTCGGGCAGGGTGGCCTGCGGAGAGTGGCTCAAGGTAGCGCGTGCCTGCGGCATTGATGCGAGAGCGTCGAGAGCGCTCCATAGCCGCATTGAGGATCTCTTGCGCATGGATGGCTGCTTCGCGTCCGGTGATGACCAGCTCATCAATCCGGAAGCGTCCGATCTTGACGCCTTTCAGGTGCAGCGTGTCATCGGCGTCTGGATTGAAAGGGAAGTCTTGAAGGAAGTTCTTTACTGTTTTTGGCATTGCGCTGTCTCCGTAGATGATGGGAGCAGTGCTAAGGCCTGGCTTTGATTCGTCAAACGAGATCTAGAGGGTTGACGCGTTGCTTAGGCATTCGCCGAAACGTGGAAATTAGCGCGAAAACTTTTTGAGGAAATTAGTGGGGTGTGCGTTGCGAGGCGCTGTGGCGTAACGGTTTGCCATGGGTGACCGCTTCTATCTTGCAGTCATTTTTGTACTGTACGATTTTGAGTGTGCTTACGCCTAAGCGTGCTTTCTTACAGAATAGGCATGCAGGATATTTTCGAATTTGCGACGGGCATCACCATCCTCCATTCTCTTTGTTGGGTCGCCTCGCCCAGGCTCTATGGCAAGTGTCAACCCCGGTTGGGTTGAGTGGATGGGACTGCGTCCCTATCGGGTTCGGACCGGTTGTCTAGGCGGAAAAGACCGTATAGTTTGTTCCCGGTGAAGGGGGCAGTGGCGCTTAGCGTCCAGAGCTTCCCAGCTACCTTCTCTCTTTTTGCCACCAATTTCAGGTTTTAAGAATGACCAAGCCGTCACTCGATTCCATTGCCTCCGCTAAAGCCAAGCTTGCTGAAGAGCTGCGCAAGCTGGAGGAGCAGGAAGTTCAGCTTCTCCAAGAGCAGGCCGCTGATGCGTTCGCGGAGGTCGCCAGCCTCGTTTCCCAATACGGCAAGAGCTTCTCTGCGAAGCAGCGCGCCGAGATCGTCAGCATGCTGGCGACGGATGTCCCTAAGAAGGCGGGAAGTGTGAAGAAGGAAGTCGCGCCCAAGTATTGGCTCCCACATACGGGCGAAACCTGGAGCGGCCGGGGTAGGACCCCTCGTGCCTTCGCAGCATGGGAAGGGACTTCCGCTTACACAACTTGGAAGGCTTCACACCCCAACGAGAAGTTCCCGGCGTTTCCGGGGTGAGAAGACAGAAGCCCCGCGATGCGGAGCTTCTTAAGTTGGTGCTGGTGAAGCGCTAACTTACGTTTACTTCTTGGTGCCGTAGGGAGCTTGGTTGGTGGGCTTCAGCGAGATGCCCGCCTTGCTCGCCTGTCCGCAGATTGCCTCGGGCGAGCGCCCCATTTTCAAGCCAATGACTCAGGTGGGGGTGCTCTCCTGTTATCCGGTCCTCTAGTGCTTCCCGTTCTCCCGGGATTGCTAAGTGGCGCCCTTGTCGTCTCTCCCACGGCTGAGAGTGCTGCAAGTGGTCGTTGGTTGCTTTTGGGGGATGGGCGGGGTTGCCACATGAATGAATTTTTTTGGGGGCGCGCGCGCGTGCCCCTTCCATCAAGGGTCTCCGCTCGCTTTGCTCCTCTCTTGCTCATGCGTGGCCGCCGATCCGCGAAAAAAGGCGGGGACTGATAACGCGGTCACGCTTGCAAGGCTTCATTCTTGCATTGTTCGCCCATTGTGTGATAATGGGGTCATGGGTAACGATCTCAAAAAGAAGGCTCCAGTCGTTTACGCCGAGTCCCTGATGTCCGTGGACAGCAGGGGGCGTTTAGTTCTTGATGCCCGAGCTTTGAGGGATAGCGGTGTGCTGAACCGGCAGTTTCGGGCGGCCGAGCGCCTTCACGAAGTTCTTAAAGTGAAGAGAGTGTTGGAGAGCAAGGTAAAGTGAAGCCGGTTAGACTGGTTCATTGAGATTGTTAGCTGGAGCCAGGGATGGGTTTCATTGCGCTTGGTTTGTTCATCTTGGCGTGCGGCTGGAAAGTCTATCGCGACTACATTCCTACCCGAGCTAAAGCAAATCGTAGTCAAGGGCATCCTCAGTATTTTGGTGCGGCCCTTGCTGCTGGTTTTGTTTTTATACTTGCCGCGTCATTGCACAACATTGCTTCTAGTAGTCGGGGCTACACTAAGGTTCTAGATTCTGTTGGACGCGCTTTGCCGCGATCTGAAGATGCGCGTGTTAAAACCGCTGCACTGGCTCCCAGGATCCAGCTTGACACCGCGCCATTGTTAATTAATGCGAACGGTGCCAATTCTGCTGTCGAAGTGAAGAGGGGCCTTTATCCCATTTTCCCTTCAGGATCTTCCGCCTCGCAAGCCGATGCCGGTAGAGATGACTTCTTGGGGGCGCTCGCCATTGCTGGCTGGGCATTTCTCTTGGCACTCACTTTGCCGTATATTTTTAATATTCCCTTTTGGGCTAACCGTCACCTCAGATATATAACGATGGTTAAGGATCTTGAGGAGATTGAGCGTGTGTTGTCCTTTGCTTATAGGAAGGGTCTAACGGTCGCCATAACTTTGGTGAATAAAAAGACCTACATTGGATATTCTCTTGAAACGGGGCAGGATGGGGTTTCGGAGACTCAGTGGATTCAGTTGCACCCGCTCGCATCCGGGTATCGAGATGATCTCGGTCAGCTCAATCTGACGACTGCGTACAAGCCCGTGTATACAGAGCTCTCCTCTGGTGACCAGGAAGGTCTTGGGCCAGCAGACTTCAAGGTGATGCTTCCAATTGATAAGATATTGACGGTGCAACATTTTGACTTGGATACATATCTATCCAAGTTCTTGGGTGAGGCGGAAGAGGTTAGAGGGCCATCAGATGCGAATCGAGATGGTTCTGGGCAGGATGTGGATTCAATTGGACCTCCTTGGTGGTGTTCGCCTAGCTCAATCGCTGCTGATGTTGAAATAGGCGAAACTCAGAATTCAGATGACGTGGTCGCCGTAGAAGAGGCTCCGCAGGTTGCTCAGCCCCCATTTTCGTTAAAGCTTCATGCCCTTAAATTTTCATATTTTTTGGGCATCGTTGGAGCCATAGTCGGCGGGACGGTGAGCCTTCTCTGGCTATGCGGGCTACTATTTTCTGCGATAGCATTACTGTGGCTGGCGGTACTACCCACTGGAATATCGCATGTGCAGGATTTGAAGTCCTGGGAATCTTGGACGGCTGGATTCAGGAAGGCTTGGGTCAGCCTCAGAGAATAGACTGGCGTTATCCCTTGCCGCCCTATTGATCCAGTCTTGCAATACGCTTCAGTAGTGCTAAAGCCTCACGCTGCTTTCCCGCGTCAAGCTGCGATAGCACTAGGATGGCCTCAGCCACAACATCCGATGCCGCCAGGAAGTAGGCAGCAGGAAGGTCTAGAAGCTCTGCGAGCTTCTCGATTGTCTCCAAATCCGGCTTGTGCATCCCTCGTTCATATCGGCTAATCCGAGGGGCCGTCGTATTTGAGTCATCCACGCCCATGAGCATTTCGCCTAGCTGAGCTTGGGTCCAGCCTTTGGCGACGCGTGCTGCGCGTAGGCGATGACCAAGGGCTGTAGGCGTGGGCTGAGGGGCGGGCATCCGGCAGAAACAAACACGTTGACTCTCCAGAGTTTGACCGCATAAGCTTAGCTGGTCATTTGCGTTCAACGCAAAATTGAGCCTGGAGGCTGTCGTATGGGTATGAGGTGCTTTGCGTTGCTGGGTCTTCTCACCATTGCCACTTCTGCCGAGGCTGCGCCCAGCTTGTCGTGCCAACTGCAGAGCGGCCAGTTCAAGGCGGGTGGGGGAGGGAAGCCGAAGGTCTCGGAGTTCATCTGGGCGACGGGTCATGGCCCAGCGATCCCCACCGGTCCCGTGCGAACAAGCATTGGTCGGATCGACCCCGCCGAGGGCCGGGACTGCAAGCGCGCTATCAAGCTTGATGGCAAGCCGGTGCTGCTGCCTGCCGAAGCGCATAGCGTCATTGGCTTCGGCAAGGTCTACGACTTCGGAAGCGCTGTTGCCTTGGCTTACCTCGGCGAGCGCGATGAAGACTCGTCCGCCCGGCCCAGCCAGATCGTGATCGTCATCAACAAAGCTCGGTCAGTGATCGATAGCGAAGTCCTGCCTGGCACTGCAACCAATCTGGGCAGTCACTGCCTACTCATCGACTGATCAAGGAGCTGACATGAAGAAGCTTTGGACGCTTTCCGCCGCAGTGCTGCTGGCCGCCTGCTCGGATGGCCCTGGTAGTGGCGATGTTGAGAATGCGCTGACGGCGTATTTCAAAGAGGCAACAGGCACGACGATGACGTTTGAGCACTTGAAGGTAGGAGACTGCGTGCGTGGGGACAGTCCGGGCTACGCGTGCAGTGTCACTGGAACGGCCCGCTACCAGATCGGCACTCGCATTGAGCAGCAGCAGCTCGTTGGCATGTTCGTTATCGACAAAGTTGGCGGCAACTGGACTGTTGTAGACCGTCGCTAACCAAAGCCTCGCCAACTAAAGCTAGGAAGCTTGTATGTGGACCTTGTTCAAGGTAATCCGCTGGATCATCACCGGTCTCGCGCTCTGGTGGCTGTGCGGTGTGGTGTTCGAAGACGGCACAACGGCTGACGGGGCAGTCTTCGGGCTGATGCTGTTCGGGCAACTGGTCTTCTGGCCCCTTGCGCTGTTGTGGGGTTTGCCGTGGCTGTTCCGTCGCCGAACGCCCAAACTGAAGAAGCATAGGCCTGAAGAGTTCGAACCCACGGTATCCCATGATCACATTGCCTTGGACCTGGGCAGGGATGCCATCTGGGTTCGGGACCCTGGGAAGGGCGAGCGCTATCTGCGGCGATCTGAAGTGCTCGCAATCCGCACTGGGGAATACAACTACAAAGGAGTGGTCACCCATCGCCTGGAAGTCCAGGTTCGGGACGTTGTTCATCCGCTCTGGCTGGTTCCTTTCGTGCGTCACTCTGACCGCTGGCTCAGGAGCACAGCGATCAATGAGGCCGAGCGAGATGAGTGGTTCGCTAGGATGAAGGCTTGGTTGCCCTAACCGCGCCTACTCGTCTGCTGTCTCAGCTTCGGCGTTGATTGGGTCTTTCGGGGATATCGGAAGGTTGCTGACTTCACACGACGTTATGAAAGATCGAGTCCGCTCATAAAGCACGGAGTTCTGCTCCCTGAAGTTGGCGTAGTAAAGGATCGCGCTAATCGCGATGCGCTGCTTAAGAGGATCCCAGATGCGAACGCGCTCGATAAGATCGTCTCTCGAAAGTGGCTCCAACCCCATTTTCGCGATGTTCTTGGCAGCATCCCCCTTAAAACCCAGCGCTACGACAAGTCCTAGTGCTTGGTGTTGGGAGATAAGCTTGGAGAACTCACTGAACTCGCCAATGTCATCTTCGTCAACGACATACTGCTTCACCTCTGCAGAGAGGACTAGCTTTTCGCCGTCGCGGGCGTCAATGTCGCCGACGCGCTTCTCGCGCTTGGAGCCCGTCCTTACCTTGCCGACTTCGACTTGTAGATGCGGAGCATCAGCACGGATATAGCCAAATACTGTGCCCTGATACGCAGCTCCAGTCGGCTCCCCTGCACGGCTAGTCATGTCAAACGATTGTAAGTATTGCAAGAACAACGGCGGATCTCGCTTGACCGTGGTTGGGTCAATTGCTTGAGATGGCAGTGCTCCTAGGACGTAGTCAATTACGTCCTGCTCAAGCTTGTCCAGCGAGTCGTCGCTAAACGAGAGAATGGCTTCAATCCATGAGACGTAGTCTCGCCAAGCCTGGGTCGCGTGTGGTGCTGAGCTTGGGAAATCATAGCGATGGTTGTCATTCCGAAAGAAGTTGGCGATTGCGTCGTAGTCCTTCCGGATTGCCAGATCCTTTCCATCTACAGTGACCGTGAAGGTGTTTACGCCAGCTCCATTTTTCTTCTGGGTGACGAGCGGGAAGTCCTTGTGGAACTCCGTCAGGCTTGAGTATTTCCCTCCCGTCGCGTTCAGTCTGCGCAAGAAGCGAATGATTGCGATTAGGAGGCCTGGAAGAAACTTACGCTTCTGGCCACCAAAAAAGTTCGCCTTAACATTCGTTAAAATGACATCCGGTGTGATCTGCTTGGATTTCATGGCAGCTTCGCCAGCTTCTGGATGGCTTCGGAAGCCATCGCAAAGTAGATTGGGTCTCGCTCTGTCCCCAGAGCCTTTAGCCCTAGATGACTGGCAGCGGCCAAAGTGGAGCCGCTGCCCGAAAATGGATCGTAAATGATGCCCTTCCCGAGAGGGAGGACGCCTCGAACTATGTAGCGCATTAGTTTTTGCGGCTTTATAGACGGATGCGGGGCGAGCGCCCTTTCCGGGTCCCTGGCCGGAGCGACCTCGATTAAATCCCTGAAAGGTTCATCCTCAGAGACGCGCCTGAAACCGCCAGTGCCCCACTTGCGTAGGTTGGCGGCGACCGTAGGTTGGTCAATTGGCTTACGAAAGATTCCCCATGGTTCCCAGCAGGAGCGCGGCATAACGGACACGTCTGTATATTCTTCCTCGTGTCCTTTCGGTCGATCTCCGCCGCGTAGGGTTTTCACAACCCGGATCAGCTCGCCGCGCTTTTCAAAACCAGCTGTTTCAATCGCCGCAAATGTGGTGGTCGATACCAGTGGGTTTGACGCAATCACGATGTGCCCGCCCGGCACCAGAATGCGTCCGGCCTGATATGCGAACGCCTTAAAGAACGTCGTAAGGCGCTCCCTGTCTTTGGCCGTCAGTGTGGTGAAACGCGGCAAGGGGCCGCGCTTTGCCCCGTCAAAGGATGGCGGAATGCGCCAGACTCCTCCAGCCCCTCCCCGAAGCTTGTCTACATGCTTTTCGTCGAACTCGACAAGGCCATAGGGCGGATCAGTGACAATTGCATGAATCGAGCATTCCTCGCGCTCGGCCATCCACTGGAGAGCGTCCGCCAAGTAGAGCTCGGCGTGCTTGGTAGGGTTCGTATGCGGAAAGTGAACGCGTGATGCCTCAGCTGCTTTGAGCGCCGAGGGCTTGTTAGTACGATTGACGGTAGACATCTGCTTCTTCGTGGGACGGAGCGGAGGCATTGTCCAATTCCCTTGTCTCATGCCAGGAGACGGCCCAAGCCATCCTATTCCCTATTAGGCCATTGGCTTGCTGGATAGGGAAGGGGGGGGGAGGCTGTCTGGCTGCGCTGCGCGGCTGACGAAGCTGTTGTTCGCCTTGGTGTTGTGCGCGTCTCATCGAGCAGCCTGATCCGCAAGGACAGCGGGTCGCTGCCGGGGCGGGATGCGGGACCTAGAGGGCTCAGGGCGTTCCCACTGCAGTTGGTAAGCACATGCATTGATGACTTCTGGGGGGAGTCCTTAAAGGCAAGAGCGCACTTAGGCATTGCCCGTTGGGCAATGCGCGCGCAAGAGGCTGTGCCCCTTGACCCCCTAAAAAGCGCTTGCTAAAGCCTAAAACGTAGGCATAAAGGCAAGTGCGGGGGGCAAAATAAGGAGCATCAATGGCTATTTATCACACCAGAGTAAAGACCTTCAGCCGTGCCCAGGGGCACGCATCCACCGCTGCAGCGGCCTATCGCGCAGGCCTGCTGATCCTCGATGAGCGAACGGGGCTTCGACACGACTACCGAAGGCGCGGCGGGGTCGTTGAGACCCGGTGTATAGCGCCGGACGAAGCGCCTGACTGGGCTTTCGATCCCCGACGACTCTGGCCTGCAGCCGAGGCTTCGGAGCGCCGAAAAGACGCCACGGTTGCTAGGGAGTTCGAGGTGGCTCTGCCACACGAATTGAGCAATGAGCAGCGTTCAGACCTGGCAGCTGAAATATCGCGCTGCTTGGTCCAGCGTTACAGGTTCGCTGTCCAATCCAGCATCCATGAGCCGCAGACCGCTGACGGGCTCAACTATCACGTCCACATCTTGGCTACGACCAGGCGGGTGGATGCAGAGGGGCTGAAGGACAAGACCAGAGAATTAGACGGCGGCCCTTCGGGTCGAGGGGAAGTCGAGTGGATCCGGGCAATGGTAGGGGAAGCCATCAATGCTCACCTTGCTGCTGCAGGTGTCTCGGCACGTGTCGATCACCGAAGCCTGAAAGAGCAGGCGGCTGAGGCTGCAGAGCAAGGAGATGAGCTTACAGCGGCGGAGCTTTCCCGTGCTCCAGGACTTCATGTGGGCAAAGACGCCACTGCCTTGCACCGCCGAGGCGTGGATACCGATTTGAACCAAGGCAATGAGGAGATTGATCAGGCCAACAACGCTGCTTGGGATCGCGCCGTGGCTCAGATGGCAGAAGAGGGCAGGTTGGTGAAAGCCGCATCCGATCAAGCCATACCGGTCGGCCCGCGCGACGTCCCTTCGCATCCCGCTATCCAACTAATGCTGTCTCCTGGTGGAGCTACTCCTTTGGTTAACGGGGCCAAGGAAGTCATTCCGGTTGGGGCGGTGGCCGATGAAGAGGCGCGGCAACCGCAGGCCACAGCATCCAAGCAGGCCCTGAAGGAAGTGTTGGAGATGTGGGCGGAGGCGTGGATAGAGGCGCTGCGAGATAGGCTCAAATTCACGCGCAGATTGCTGCGCAACAGTGCTGCCTTGATATCCGCTCATGTCGCGGCGCCCAGGCTCCGGGGCGACTTGGAGGAACTGCTCGCGCGACTGAAGAAGTTGAAGCGGGATGCTCTACGCTTCAAGCGTAGGCTGAAAGCTGAAGATCGAGCCCAGCACGCATTGGCCCAAGCAGAATTTGCCTTGGAGAACTTCGAAAGCCAGAACCCAAGGCCGGGCCTCTTGAATCGGTCGGATTGGTCGCGGCGTCGGGCGCGCCGGGTCAGGGCTGTTGAGCTGGGACGCGAGGATTATCAACGCGCTCACGAAGCCACTGGACCCAAGGCCCAGGAAGACTACAACCGTCAGACGGATGAGTCCCTCTCCCAGCTGGAGAATTGGAGTGAAGTGTTGCTGCGTAGATATCCGGTGTTGGGGGACGCGCCCACTGACGCTCCCGCAGCGACTATTCCTGCTGATGCCTTGCTGGCAATGAAGCAGAGCAAGGAGCCTGGTGCCCGGTTGCACTGAACGACAAGCGAAGGCCCCGGCGAGCCGGGGCTTTAGCCAACCTCGTTTCGAAAACTCAGTGGTAGGTAGGCCCGCGAGTGGGCTTGGACACTGCGCCACGGCGTTCTGTGATCATGTCGCTCAGCTGCACCTGATCGCGTTCTACCACGGCTTCTCTGACCCTAACGGCAGGTTTCAGAGTGTGGTCGTCAGCCGGGGGTTTTGGAGCCATGCATCGATTAATCAGTTCGTCGGCGATTTCGAGGGCATGGATGATGTCCTCGATCCGCTCTTGAGTGTCTCGGGTCCGGTCTTGTGCGATCAACGGACACAGCACTCGACTAGCGATAGCCAACTTTCTCTCTAAGGGCATATGAAGCTCCTAACGTGGGGGAGCTTTCATAAAACCACCATTTGCGTTGATCGCAATAGTTGCGGTGTTTGTCAGTGCCAATGTTGGCCCGTTAGAGATACTCCTAGACGTTCCATGTAATTTTCTTGGTGCGAAGATCCTCTATCCCAGCAACTTCTTCAGTGCAGCGAGCTCAAGATTGAAGCTCAAGGATGACAGGCCCGCTGTTTTGAATTCAGGAGTGATCAGCCCATTGAGTTTTTCTGCCGGGGTGA
>QFOV01000335.1 GCA_003248565.1 Stenotrophomonas sp. | reverse complement strand
ACCCACCAGCCCTGGTCGGATGCTTCGGCCATCAGCCGGCGGCGGCTGGCAATGGCGGCGGTGCGGTCGCTGTCGGCTTCGAAGGCGGCATCCGGGCGGGCGAACTGCACCGCATGGAAGTGCACGATGTCGCCCCACACCAGCAACTGTTGGCCGCTGCCACCCTCAAGCAGGTACGAGACATGGCCGGGGGTATGGCCGTGGCTGTCCAGCGCGGTGATGCCGGTCGGCAGGCGTTCGCCCGGGGCGAAGCGGTGCAGGGTGCCGGCGGCTGCGTATGGCGCGACTGCAGTGCGGGCCAGGGCAAACGCGAACCGCAGCGGTTGCGGGGCAGTGGCTTCGCTGGCCGGATCGAGCCAATAGGCGGCATCGGCCTGCGACAGCCATACCGTGGCTTTCGGGAAGGCCGGCTGGCCCTGTGCATCCAGCAGGCCGCACATATGGTCCGGATGGGCGTGGGTCAGCAGCACGTCATCGACATCGGCCGGGTCGTAGCCGGCGGCGCGCAGGTTGCCCAGCACCTGGCCCAGGCCAATATCAGCGCCGAAGCATTGTGCAGTGCCGGTATCGATCAGGCTCAGATGATCGCCGCGTTGTACCAGATAGGCGTTGACCGCAGTCTGCAGGCCTTTGCCATCTTCCGGCACATAGCCATGCTCCAGCAGGCGGGTGACCGCGCCGGGATCAATGCCGACCAGTTCCTGGCGGCCCAGTGCCACTGCGCCGTCAAACAAGGCGGTTACCTGCAGGTCGCCGATCTGTTGGTGATAGACACCGGCAACCTGCTGCTGCACGACATGCGTGCTGCGCGCCTGCGCGGTGCAACTGACGGCGAGGATCAGCAAGGCAGCGGCGATACGGTGTCGGGGGCGGATGCGCATGGGGGTCCTGCAGATACGGCTGTGCCGCGGGAACTCAATGCTGCGCCGGAGTGCCGCCGCGTTTCGCTCACAATGCTGCGCGAAACGCTCGCATCACGATCAGCTGTTGCCGATTGCCGCAGGCTCCAGGCCGTAGCGCGCGGCGAAGCGCTTGTTGAAGCTGCCCAGTGAGCGATAACCGGCGCGCGCTGCCACGGTCTTCAGCGGCAGGCGGGTGGTGTAGAGCAACTGCATGGCATGCGCCAGTCGCGCATCGGCTACCAGCTCGCGCACGCTGAGTTGTTCGCCGGCCAGGCGCCGCCGCAAGGTGGCACCACTGATGCCCAGGTGCGATTCGAAGTCACGGGATTGCCAATCGCGCTCTGGCTGCGCGGCAACTAGATCGCGGATGCGATCGCCCAGACCTGGTTCGGGCGCGGCGAGCAGGCTGCCATGGCCACGACGGCAGAAGGCCACCACCAGTGCGGCCAGGGCCAGTCGCGCCTCGGTGTAGTGGCCGTCCTGCAATGCCTGCCGCCATTGCAGCAGGGCCGCACCGTGTTCGGCCAGCGACAGACATGCCAGCGCATTGCCGGCATCGGGCAGGGCGTCAGTCCACAAGGCGCGCGCTGCAGCCAGTACTTCCGGGCATAGCGGCACGATGGCACTCAGATACAAACCACTGTGCGGATCGGGAATATTGACCACGTCGATGCGGCTGCGGCGGGTAATCAGGAACAGGTCGCCCGGGCCGAATTCCAGCGACTGCTGCGCAGTGCGGGCCTGCTTGCGCCCCTGCAGCAGGATGGCGAACTGTGGCTGCGGAATGTCCACCGAGCTTGCGCCGTGCTCGCGACGCGCGGTGATGCAGGCGTAGCCTTCGGCACGCTCGCAATCGACCAGCGAGGACAGCTGAGCCAGCAAGTGGAGTGTGGGATCGGCTTCGGTAGTCATCGTTTACACGGTGATCTGGAACAGGTGGCCGATGGCTGCGGCGGCGGCCATCGCCAATGCGCCCCAGAACACCACCCGCAACGCGCCGCGCAGCACGGGGGCGCCGCCGGCGCGCGCGGCCAGTGCGCCGGTGATGCACAGCCCGACCAGGGTGGCGGCGGTGGTCACCTGCGCTACCAGCGCATGCGGGGCCAGTAGTGCGGTCAGTACCGGCAGCGCCGCGCCGACGATGAAGGCGCTGGCTGACGCTGCCGCCGCCTGCAGCGGGCGGGCGCGCAGTTCCTCGGTGATGCCCAGCTCGTCGCGCGCATGCGCGGCGAGGGCGTCGTGGGCGGTCAGCTGCTCGGCAACCTGCTGGGCCAGATCGGGGCTGAGCCCGCGGCGGCGGTAGATGCCGGCCAGCTCCTGCAGCTCGCTGTGCGGGTCTTCGTGCAGCTCGCGTCGCTCCATGGCCAGATCGGCATGTTCGGCATCGGCCTGGGACATCACCGAGACATATTCGCCAGCCGCCATCGACATGGCACCGGCCACGGTGCCGGCGATGCCGGTGGCCAGGATCGCCGAGGCGCTGGCACCGCCTGCGGCCACGCCGACAACGAGCCCGGCGACCGAGACGATGCCGTCGTTCGCACCCAGCACGGCGGCACGCAACCAGCCGACGCGGTCCGAACGGTGGGTTTCACGATGATGGGTGCGACTCATGCCTACAGTGTAGGACGAGTGCCCAGTCAGCCGCGGAATGACTCGCAGCCGCAGCGCCAGCGGCGGTCAAGTCTGCTTTTATAGGACGCTGAAAACCGCTGCCGTGACACGATGGCAATGTGCGCCACGATATAGTGCGCCCTTGCGATGGCGGGGGCTGGCCCCCACCTTCCCGCCCTGACCAGAATTCTGCGAGCCTGCCCTTGTCGAGCCCGAGCCACGTCGCTGACACACCCATCACCCACCGCGACCAGTTGGTCCAGAGCATCGCGGCGGGTGAAAAACCCAAGTCGCAATGGCGGATCGGCACCGAGCATGAGAAGTTCGGGTTCCGCCTGGACGACCTGCGCCCGCCTACCTTTGAAGGCGAGCGCGGCATCAATGCGGTGCTCGATGGGTTGACCCGCTTCGGCTGGGAGCCGGTGCAGGAGAACGGCAATACCATCGCGCTGCTGCGCGATGGTGCCTCGGTAACCCTGGAGCCGGCCGGTCAGCTGGAGCTCTCGGGCGCGGCGCTGGAAACCATCCACCAGACCTGCGTGGAGACCGGCAGCCATCTCAATGAAGTCGCACAGGTGGCCAGTGAGCTGCAGCTTGGCTTCCTCGGCATGGGCTTCCAGCCCAAGTGGGCACGTGCGGACATGCCGTGGATGCCCAAGGGCCGCTACCAGATCATGAAGAGCTATATGCCCAAGGTCGGTTCGCTCGGCCTGGACATGATGACCCGCACCTGCACCACCCAGGTCAACCTGGA
>QFOV01000334.1 GCA_003248565.1 Stenotrophomonas sp. | reverse complement strand
GTTCGTGATCTGGCTGACCTGTGGCTTCGCGGCTTACGCCGCTCCCACAATCGGACCTATAACCCGAATAGCCGCCCTGCATTGGCCGTGGTCTGCGCGGCGATATCCGCCGCCGGTTGCTGGCGCAGTTCAGCAACGGTGTCGACAATCTGCCGCAGCCGCGAAGGCTCGTTGCGTTGGCCGCGGATGCCTGCATCCGGCTGATCCGGCGCGTCGGTTTCCAGTAGCAGGAACTCCAGCGGCATCTGCGTCACCAGGCCGCGCAGACGGTTGGCGCGGGTGTAGGTGATGGGGCCGCCCAGGCCGATCATGAAGCCCAGGTCCCATAGCTGCCTGGCCTGCTCCGGACTGCCGGAAAAGCTATGCACCACGCCACTGAGTCCGCCAACGCGGCGGATGCGCTGGATCACTTCATCCAGGGCGCGGCGCGCATGCACGATCAGTGGCAGCTGGACGTCCCGTGCCAGTTCCAGTTGGCCCTGGAAAAACAGGCGCTGTGCTTCCGGATCGAGATCGTCGACGAAGAAGTCCAGCCCGCATTCACCGATGGCACAGGGTGACTCGCGTTCCACCCAGTCGCGCAGCTGCTGCAGGTGTTCGGCACGGTGCTCCGGCAGGAACATCGGGTGCAGGCCGTAGGCCGGATGCAGGCCTGCATCCGCTGCGCACACCTCGCGCAGTTTGGGCCAACTGGCTGCGGTCACCGCCGGTACGATCTGCACACCCACGCCGCTTGCACGGGCGCGGGCGATCACCGCCTTGCGGTCAATGTCGAATTCAGCTGCATCCAGATGGCAGTGGCTGTCGATCAGCTGCACGGTTCAGCGCTTGCCCGGCAGTATCGGCGGCTCGGCCGGGTCCTTGCGTCGCTTCCAGTTGGCGAGCAGCAAGGTGCTCAGGCCAAACAGGATCTCATCGACAAACGGAATCGGGTCGGGCAGCAGCATGCTGATGACGAACAGCGCACCGGTCAGCTTGAACAGGGTGGGGTAGCGCAGTTTGCGTGCCCATTCCAGAAACGGCGACAACATCATGCTCGACATGGCGTATCCAGATGAAAAGGGTTCAGACTGTGCCGTGGATCAGGCCCAGCAGCCTGAATATTGCGACGAGTTGAATGATTTCGATAGGGAGCTGACAGAAATACTGGCCTCTGTTCAGCTTATCCATGCTGGAATCCTCCCAACACACACGCGGCCAGCCGCACGGAGACAGATCATGAAGAGCACAACCACGACCGTTTTGGTTGCCGCCGGCGCGTTGCTGGTAGGTGGCATCGCCACCGCCGCCTTCATGCAGGGCCGCGACAAGGCCAGCACTGCCCCGCTGGTTGAGGGCGCACGCCCGGTGCTGGACAACTCGCCATTGGTGGACGACGCCGCCGTCACCGGCAAGGTGGAGACGCCGGCCGAACCGCAGTTGCAGTACGCCGACGTGCTCAAGGTCGCTCCGGTGACCCAGAAGGAACGCGTCTATGGCACGGTCACCGGCAGCGATCCGATCCGCGAAACCTCCACCACCAGCACCCCGCACGAAGTCTGCGAGGACGTGGTGGTGCAGGAGCGCCTGCCCGAGCGTGACGGCAATGTTGGCGGTACGGTCGCCGGTGCGCTGATCGGCGGTCTGCTCGGCAACCAGGTTGGCGGCGGTAACGGCAAGAAGGCAGCTACCGCGGCAGGTGCCGTTGCCGGTGGCGTGATCGGCAACCAGGTCGACAAGCGTCACGTCGGTGGTCGTGTGGTCAACCGTACCGAGCGCCAGTGCCACACCGAACAGCGCACCGCCGAGTCCAGCCGTATCACCGGCTACAACGTCAGCTACCGCAAGCCCGATGGCAGCACCGGCGTGATGCGCATGGACAGCCGTCCGGGTGAGCGCGTGTCGCTGGGCAACGCCAACCAGACCATCGGTTACGACGTGACCTACCGCTATGAGGGCGCGGAAAAGACCGTGCGCATGCAGGACAAGCCGGCCAGTGATCGCCTGCCGGTGATCGACGGCCAGCTGGTCACGCAGACCGCGGCGATGGCACCGGCGGACAGCCGGCAGTAAGCATCGCAAGTCGTAAACCTGCTTTCTTCAGCAGTTGAGTCAACCAGAATCCGATGCCAGACCTCTGGCATCGGATTTTTTATTGTTTTGTGGGAGCGGCGTAAGCCGCGAAGCCCGCCCGCTTTCAGGCGGCGCGAATACCGCTCTAGGGGGCGAACAGTGTGAGCTTCGCGGCTTACGCCGCTCCCACAAACAGTTACCAGCCGGGTATCGGCGGTTTGACCGGCAGGGGTGGCCGGTGCAAGCTCGACGTCCTTGTTTACCTGCACACAGGAACCGCGATGAGTGTCTTCGACCTTCGACTGGAAACCGGGCGCCTGCTGCTGCGACCACCGGCTGGCGAAGACTTCGAGGCCTTCTCTGCGTTCTGCGCCGATCCCCAGACCATGCAGCATCTCGGCGGAGTGCAACCACCTTCGGTCGCATGGCGCAGCCTGGCGGCGCTGACTGGCAGCTGGCAGCTGCTCGGGTATTCGATGTTCTCGGTGATCGAAAAGAGCAGCGGACGCTGGATCGGGCGGGTTGGGCCTTGGCAGCCGCATGGCTGGCCGGGCACCGAAGTGGGCTGGGGCATCGCTTCGGAATTCTGGGGCCGTGGTTATGCGCCGGAAGCAGCGCGGGCGAGCATCGACTGGGCGTTCGATGCGCTGGGTTGGCAGGAAGTGATCCATACCATTGTGCCGGCCAACACCAGTTCGGTGGCGGTGGCGAAAAAGCTGGGCGCGACCTTGCTGCGGCAGGCGCGCTTGCCGGCGCCCGCCGATATCGAGGTGGATGTGTGGGGCCAATCCCGCCAGCAGTGGATGTCGCAACGCTGAGAGCGCACTTTGCTGCGGTCGCAGCTTTACCCCGATGCCTGTGATCCGTTCAGATGGAGGCTGTCGTCTGCCATTCGGTAGCGGGGAGCGGATCAGTGAGTTTTTCGGGTGCTGGGTTGCGGGTGTATGGCATGTCCACGTCGGGCAACTGCCACAAGGTGCGGCTGCTGCTGGAGCAGATGGGGACGCGCTATGAATGGGTCGAGGTGAACAGCGCTGAAGGCCAGACCCGCACCCCGGAGTTCCTTGCCCTCAACCCCAACGGGAAGGTGCCGCTGGTGCAGCGCGCCGATGGGCGGGTACTGACCGAATCCAATGCCATCCTGTTCTGGCTGGCCGAAGGCACGCCGTATCTGCCAAGTGATGGATGGCAGCGGGCGCAGGCCTTGTCGTGGATGTTCTTCGAGCA
>QFOV01000333.1 GCA_003248565.1 Stenotrophomonas sp. | reverse complement strand
CTGCAGGGGCAATGGACGCAGCAACTGAGTGATGCCGATCTGGGTCAGGCACGTCCAATGCATCGCGACATCTGCGCCGACCAGAGCATCAACGTGCAGAACGGCAACTACCGCATGCTGGCGATCTGCACCAGCTACGACGACGCCAGCCCGATTGAACTGGGCAGCACCGATTTCATCGTCCTGCAGCGCGCCGCCGATGACGGCGTCAGCATCGCCGCCGAACTGCCCGGCCAGGGCAGCGGCACCGGCGGCAAGCCGGGCAGCGTCACCACCTTGCAGCTGGGTGCGAACGCCTGGGGCTTCCAGGTCGCGCCTGGTACGTCTTCGACGGCGACAAGACCTTGTCCAGCGCCGGCTGGCTGCGCAGCCATCTGGATGATCGCAACGCGATTGACTGCAATGGCTCCGGCAACTGTTCGCATGGCCGTCTGGACCTGAACTTCGATGCGGCACCCGACGACAGCCAGCCGCAGCTCGCTTACTGGCCGCTGCGCGTGCAGGAGAAAGGTCGGGGCTGTGCCGGTGCGGTAAACAAGAGCCACAGCATCGCCTACGACACCATGCACTCGCGCTACCTGATTCCTTCCACCATGCAGCTGGAGGCTTGCAACTGATGCGTAATGCCCTTCTCGCAATCACCGCCGGCCTGTGTGCCGTCCTGCTCGTCGGCTGTGCAAGCAGCAAACTCACTGACGCCCAGCACACCGCACTTGCCACGCTCAGCAAGGAACTGCCGACGCCTTACCGCGATGGATTGATCATTGCCTCGGCGCATCGTCACGGCGACGACATCGTCTTCGTGGTGAGTTTTCCCGATGCCACGGTCGCCATGGCCAAAGCCAAGCCGGACGTGTTCGACGCACTCCATCGCGACGAAAACGAGGCTATTCGCGAATTGTGCAAGGCGCCGGCATTTCAGCCAGTCTATGCCGCAGGCGGCGGTGCGCGTCGACGCTTTGTGGATGCCAATGGCGCGGTCTTCTTCGAAGTCACGCTGAAAGCCACCGACTGCACTTCCCATTGATGCCCCACAGGAACTGACCCCATGAAAATCCTCGTCATCGGCTCTGGCGGCCGCGAACACGCACTTGCCTGGAAGCTGGCGCAGTCGCCGCGCGTAAGCGAAGTGATCGTCGCCCCCGGCAATGCCGGCAGCGCCACCGAAAGCAAGTGCCGCAATGTCGCGATCAAGGTCACCGACATCGATGGCCTGCTGAAGCTGGCGCAGGACGAGGCCGTGGGCCTGACCGTAGTCGGCCCGGAAGTACCGCTGGTGCTGGGCGTGGTTGATCGTTTCCGCGAGGCAGGCCTGCGCATCTTCGGCCCGACTGCCGCTGCCGCGCAGTTGGAAGGCAGCAAGGCCTTCGCCAAGGATTTCCTGGCCCGTCACGGTATTCCTACCGCGTACTACGCCGTGCATACGGAAGTGGATGCCGCGCTGGCCTACCTGCATGAGAAGGGCGCGCCCATCGTGATCAAGGCCGACGGGCTTGCCGCCGGCAAGGGCGTGATTGTGGCGATGACGATGGAAGAAGCCGAGGCCGCCGTGCATGACATGCTCAGCGGCAATGCGTTTGGCGATGCCGGCGCACGCGTGGTGATCGAGGAGTTCCTCGAAGGCGAGGAGGCCAGCTTCATCTCGATGGTCGATGGCCGCATCGCGCTGCCGATGGCCACCAGCCAGGACCACAAGCGCGTTGGTGACGGCGATACCGGCCCGAACACCGGCGGCATGGGCGCTTACTCGCCGGCGCCGGTGGTGACCCCGGAAGTGCACGCACGGGTGATGCGTGAAGTCGTTGAACCGACCGTGGCCGGCATGATCGCCGACGGCGTGCCGTTCACCGGCTTCCTGTATGCCGGGTTGATGATCGATGCCGACGGCGCGCCGAAGGTGATCGAATTCAACGTGCGCTTCGGCGATCCGGAAACCCAACCGGTGATGCTGCGCCTGCAGTCGGATCTGGTGGATCTGGTTGAAGCGGCGATTGATGGCGCGCTGGCGGGTGTGGAGGCGCACTGGGACCCGCGCCCGTCACTCGGTGTTGTGCTGGCCGCCAAGCCGTATCCGGAAACGCCGATCACCGGTGATGTGATCAGCGGCTTGGGTGATGTACCGGCCAGCGCCAAGGTGTTCCATGCCGGTACCGCGCTGGATGCTGACGGCAATGTCGTCAGCGCCGGTGGCCGTGTGCTGTGCGTTGCCGCCTTGGGTGACAGCGTTGGTGATGCGCAGAAGCATGCGTATGCAGGTGTAGCCAAGATCCACTGGGCCAACGAGTTCCACCGCAACGACATCGGCTGGCGCGCGATCGCGCGCGAGCAGCAGTAAGCACTGTAGTGCCGAGCCATGCTCGGCAGGGGCTCTACCGGCAATGCCGCAGAAGCTACCCCTCCCCAACCCTCCCCTGCACTGCGTGCAAGGGAGGGGGCAGAAACGTAGTGCCGAGCCATGCTCGGCAAGGGCTCTACCGGTAATGCCTCAGCCGAGCATGGCTCGGCTCTACATCTGAAGCAGAGCTCGGCTCTACCGATGCACGCTGCCGATGCTCGCCGCCGGGTAACGCAGCCCCGCCGCCGCATCCACCGGGAACACGGCGTCAATCCGCGCCAGGTCCTCGGCACTCAGAACCACATCCAACGCACCCAGGTTCTCTTCCAGATACTGCAGACGCTTGGTGCCCGGAATCGGCACCAGGTCGTCGCCCTGCGCCAGCACCCAGGCCAAGGCCAACTGCCCCGGCGCCACACCCTTGTCAGCGGCAATCGCATTGACCTGCTCCACCAAGGCCAGGTTGCGGGCGAAGTTCTCGCCCTGGAAGCGCGGTGAATTGCGCCGGTAATCACCGTCCTCGAAATCGGCCGGGCTGCGGATCGCGCCAGTCAGGAAGCCACGGCCCAACGGCGAGTACGGCACGAAGCCAATACCCAGCTCACGCACCGTCGCCAGCACATCGTTCTGCTCCGGCTCGCGCGACCACAACGAATACTCGGTCTGCAGCGCGGTGATCGGATGCACTGCATGCGCGCGGCGGATCGTCTCCGGTGCTGCCTCGGACAAGCCCAGGTAACGCACCTTGCCCTGCTCGACCAGCCGCGCCATCGTACCCACGGTGTCCTCGATCGGCACCTGCGGATCAACACGGTGCTGGTAGTACAGGTCGATGTGATCCACGCCAAGCCGCTGCAGGCTGGCCTCGCAGGCCGCCTGCACGTATTCCGGGCGACCATCGACACCGCGCGCCTGCGGATCATTGGCATCCAGCCGCACACCGAACTTGGTGGCCAGGAACACCTGCGCGCGACGGTCGGCAATCGCCTTGCCGACCAGCACTTCATTGGTATGCGGGCCGTACATGTCGGCGGTATCCAGCAGCGTCACGCCACGCTCCAGCGCGCGGTGGATCACCGCAATCGAGGCGGCATCATCACCACGGCCGCCGTAGAACGCACTCATGCCCATGCAGCCCAGGCCAAGTGCGGAAACAACAGGACCATTGCGGCCCAGAACTCGGGTTTTCATCGGCGACTCCAACGGGGGAAAGGACGGAGGCAACTGTAGGCCCTCGCCACTATGTCGATAAAGGCGGATACTCCGCATTGACCATGAAGCC
>QFOV01000332.1 GCA_003248565.1 Stenotrophomonas sp. | reverse complement strand
CAGCTGGATCCCGACCCCGGAGCGTGACGTCGACAAGCCGTTCCTGATGCCGGTGGAAGACGTGTTCTCGATCTCGGGCCGCGGCACCGTGGTGACCGGTCGTATCGAGCGCGGCGTGATCAAGGTCGGCGAAGAAATCGAAATCGTCGGTATCCGTCCGGTCCAGAAGACCACCGTCACCGGCGTGGAAATGTTCCGCAAGCTGCTGGACCAGGGTCAGGCGGGTGACAACGCTGGTCTGCTGCTGCGCGGCACCAAGCGTGACGACGTCGAGCGTGGCCAGGTTCTGGCCAAGCCGGGTTCGATCAAGCCGCACACCCAGTTCGAAGCCGAAGTGTACGTCCTGTCGAAGGACGAGGGCGGCCGTCACACCCCGTTCTTCAAGGGCTACCGTCCGCAGTTCTACTTCCGTACCACCGACATCACCGGTGCGGTTGCGTGAAGATGGTTGTCACCCTGATCAACCCGGTGGCAATGGACGAAGGCCTGCGCTTCGCAATCCGCGAAGGTGGCCGTACCGTCGGCGCCGGCGTGGTTGCCAAGATCGTCGCTTAATAAGCCTGTAGCGCCAGCAGTAACTGCTGTTGGCGGCGCGGATGGCGGGCCGGGTACCTCGGTCCGCCTTCGCCGTCTAAGGTGATGTGTAATAGTCAAGTTTTACGCCAGTAGCTCAATTGGCAGAGCAGCGGTCTCCAAAACCGCAGGTTGGGGGTTCGAGTCCCTCCTGGCGTGCCATTTGCAACTCTCTATCCAGTGACCTTGGTCGCACCAGCTACAAGAGTCGGATGAACAGCAAGATCGAACATTCCAAGCCCGCCGCGTCTTCTGGTGGCGATATCGTCAAGTACGTCGGCGCTGCGCTGTTGGTGCTGGCTGGTTTGTTTGTCTGGTTCTGGTTTGCCGATCAGCCGCGTGCTGCCCAGCTGGGCGCATGGGCCGGTCAGTGGCGTGCGCTGGCAGTGGTTTTGGGTCTGGTGGCCGGTGGTGCAGTGTTCATGCTGACCACGAAGGGCCGTCAGACAATCGAATTCCTTTCTGAATCCCGTTTCGAGCTGCGCAAGGTCGTGTGGCCGACCCGCCAGGAAGCTATCCGCATGACGTGGGTGGTGGTTGTGGTGGTGATCGTGTTGAGCCTGCTGTTGGGTGGCTTCGACTTCGTGATCCAGAAGCTGACCCAGTGGTTCCTGGGTCGTTAAGGAGATATCTGTGAAGCGTTGGTACGTCGTTCACGCCTATTCAGGTTTTGAGAAGTCGGTTGCGCAGGCACTGCGTGATCGCATTGCGCGTGACGAGATGCAGGAGCTTTTTGGCGACGTGCTGGTCCCCACGGAAGAAGTGGTGGAAATGCGCGCTGGCCAGAAGCGCCGCTCCGAGCGCAAGTTCTTCCCGGGTTACGTGCTGGTACAGATCGAGACCCACGAAGAAGCCGGTATCCCGCGCATCGACAACGAAAGCTGGCATCTGGTCAAGGAAACCCCGAAGGTCATGGGTTTCATCGGTGGTACTGCTGACCGGCCTCTGCCGATCCAGGACGGCGAAGCTGCTGCCATCCTGAATCGCGTTCAGGAAGGCGTCGAGAAGCCGCGTCCGAAGGTGCTGTTCGAGCCGGGCCAGATGGTCCGTGTCACCGAAGGCCCGTTCAACGATTTCAACGGCGTTGTCGAAGAAGTCAATTACGAAAAGAGCCGCCTGCGCGTCTCGGTGCTGATCTTCGGTCGCGCCACCCCGGTCGAACTCGAGTTCGGCCAGGTCGAGAAGGCGATCTAAGGTGCTGCGTGCCGCCTGTTCAGGTGGCGTCGCAAAAAGCTGCTACAATTTTCGGCTCCCCAATGAGGGAGCAAATCAAGGGCTGCCGCGAGGTGGCCTTTGGTGCGATTTCACAACGCGATGCCGGGACGCGTGATTCCCGGTCCGATGGGGAGCCTGTTGTCGCAAGGCGCTAGCACCCGGAGAGCACTCTAATGGCAAAGAAAGTTGTCGGTTATATCAAGCTGCAGGTAAAGGCCGGTCAGGCCAATCCCTCGCCGCCGGTCGGTCCTGCGCTGGGTCAGCGTGGCCTGAACATCATGGAATTCTGCAAGGCGTTCAACGCTGCCACGCAGAAGCTGGAACCGGGTCTGCCGGTGCCGGTGATCATCACGGCCTACTCGGACCGTACGTTCACCTTCATCACCAAGAGCACCCCGGCGACCACGCTGCTGAAGAAGGCCGCTGGCATTTCTTCGGGCTCGAAGAAGCCGAACACCGACAAGGTGGGCAAGGTTACTCGCGCGCAGCTGGAAGAAATCTGCAAGGCAAAGGAGCCGGATCTGACGGCTGCCAGCCTTGACGCCGCCGTGCGTACGATCGCGGGTTCTGCCCGTTCCATGGGCCTGGTGGTAGAGGGTTAATCTGATGGCACAGACCAAGCGTGAGAAGGCCATCAAGGCCGCTATCGTCCCGGGCAAGGCATACGCCTTCGAGGACGCAATCAACATCCTGAAGACCGCAACCAAGGCCAAGTTCGTCGAGTCGATCGACGTGGCCGTGCGTCTGGGCGTGGATGCCAAGAAGTCCGACCAGCAGGTTCGCGGTTCCACCGTGCTGCCGGCCGGTACCGGCAAGTCGGTCCGCGTTGCCGTGTTCGCTCCGGCCGGTGCCAAGGCTGACGAAGCCCTGGCCGTTGGTGCCGAAGCCGTCGGCATGGACGACCTGGCTGAGAAGATGCAGGCCGGCGATCTGAACTATGACGTCGTCATTGCTACCCCGGACGCGATGCGCGTTGTCGGTAAGCTGGGCACCCTGCTGGGCCCGCGTGGCTTGATGCCGAACCCGAAGGTCGGCACCGTTTCGGCCAACCCGGGCGAAGCCGTCAAGAATGCCAAGTCGGGTCAGGTGCGTTACCGCACCGACAAGGCCGGCATCATCCACTGCACCATCGGCAAGGCCAGCTTTGAAAACGGCGCGCTGCAGTCGAACCTGCAGGCACTGCTGGTTGACCTGATCAAGGCCAAGCCGGCCACCTCGAAGGGCCTGTACCTGCAGAAGGTGTCGGTCAGCTCGACGATGGGCCCGGGCGTGACTGTTGATCAGTCCTCGCTGACCCTGAAGTGACGTACCGGCCCGTGCGCGCATAGCGCGCACGGCTTTGCCGGCACGTCATCCCCGCGAAGGCGGGGATCGCTCTGATGCTCTTGGGCTTCAGAGCAATAAGAAACACCAGCGTCACCGGCAACGGTGATGCTGACTTTTGAAGGCGTCGCGCAGGGTGACCTGCGTGGAGCCGTCAAAGACCGCAGGCGCGGTCAGCGCATACCGGCGACGGGCATGGAAGCTCGATTTGGCAAGGAGTCGCCGCCGGCACAGCGAGATCGCTTAATCGATTCGTTCTCGGATCACCCTGCGTAGATGGTGCCGCCCTTCTGGATTTTTCTGGTTCACGTACGTCCGGGTTTGCCCGGGTTTGCACTCCAGCTCTAGAACGGCCACCACCGGAACATCACCCGATGTTCCCGGCGTCCAGGACGGATGCCGCCCAGGACCGCACACGGCTAGGAGCCGTAAGCGGAATATGTTTGAAGCAGGGTGTTGAGGTTCGGCCAGGGAGGCCTGCAGCAGTGGCATTGCCGCTCTTGCCAATCCCGGATCCCGAATTCCCAATCCCAGCTTAAACGGAGGAGTGCAATGGCTCTCAATCTGTCCCAGAAGCAAGAAGTAGTCGCCGAGCTGGCAGACGTCGCCGCCAAGGCCCACTCCTTGATCGCAGCCGAAT
>QFOV01000331.1 GCA_003248565.1 Stenotrophomonas sp. | reverse complement strand
GCTGATCGCCAACGGCAGCCAACTCCTGCTCAACCCCGACGGCAGCCTGCAACGCGAAGACGGCAGCGCAGTCGAAGGCGACTTCCTTTCCGCACTCGACCGCGACTGGCAATCCCTGCGCCAAGCCCGCAACCCGATGGAAGCGGACATCCCGTTCCGTGGCGGCTGGGCCCTGCTGCTCGATTACGAACTCGCACAGCAAGTCGAACCGATCCTGCAGCTGCCACAGCGCACTGACCGCCTGCCAACCGCGATCGCACTGCGCTGCCCGGCAGCGGTACTGCGCGAGCGCGACAGCGGCCGCTGCATCGCCATCGCCGAAGACGACGCAGCCGATCTGCTCAGCCAGCTCCAGCACGATCAGAACGAAGCCGCACAGCTGCCGCCCTTGCCGCAGTGGAACGGCCCCAGCGCGATCAATGAAGACGCAGGTGAGCGCTTCACCGATGGCGTGCACAAGGTCATCGACTACCTGCATGCTGGCGACGTCTTCCAGGTAAACCTGTCGCGTCGCTGGCAGGCGCAGTTCGACGCGCAACTCGCACCCGAAGCGCTGTACGCGCGCCTGCGCACCGCCAACCCCGCACCCTTCGCTGGCCTGTTCACGGCCGCCGGCCGCGCCGTGGTCAGCTCCTCGCCGGAGCGCCTGGTCTCGGTCAGCGGCGATGTGGTGCAGACGCGCCCGATTGCCGGCACCCGCCCACGCTTCGCAGGCGACGACGATGCCGCGCGCATCCAGGAGCTGGTCGGCCATCCCAAGGAACGCGCCGAACACGTGATGCTGATCGATCTGGAACGCAACGACCTGGGCCGCATCGCCGCGCCCGGCAGCGTCGAGGTCGATGAACTGATGATCGTGGAGAGCTACGCCCACGTGCACCACATCGTCAGCAACGTGCGCGCGCGCCTGCGCCCGGAAGTCACCCCGGGCGAAGTGATCGCCGCCACGTTCCCCGGCGGCACCATCACCGGCTGCCCCAAGGTGCGCTGCATGGAGATCATCGCCGAGCTGGAGCAGACCGCCCGTGGTGCCTATACCGGCGCCTTCGGCTGGCTGAACCGCGATGGCGACATGGACCTGAACATCCTGATCCGCACCGCGGAAGTGCAGGGCAGCACGGCCAGCTTCCGCACCGGCGCCGGCATCGTGGTGGATTCGCTGGCCGACAAGGAACTGGACGAAACCCGGGCCAAGGCGCGCGGGCTGCTGCGTGCGCTCGATCCACAATGATGAACGCCGTTTTGGCTGGCGTTGCCGCCAGCGCGGTATCCTGCGCATCCACTATTTGAAGACGGGGTGACCATGGCGGGTGCCAAGCGCGGATGTCTGTTGGTGCTGGCGGTGTTGTTGCTGCTGGTCGCCTTGGCAGGCGCAGGTGCGGCCTGGTTGTGGCAGCGGCAGGGCAGCTTTGCCGATGCGCCGCTGACCCCATCCGAGCAGAGCGTCAGCATCGCCTCCGGTGATTCGCTCAACAGCGTGCTGCGCAAGCTGCGCGCGGCCGGCGTCGACGAAGGCGACGACCTGCAATGGCAGCTGCTGGCCCGCCAGCTCGACGCCGCCGGCAAGCTCAAGATAGGCGAATACGCCCTCGACTCCGCACTCACGCCGCGCCAGCTGCTGTTGAACATGCGTCAGGGCAAGGTGCTGCAATACCGCGTCACCATCGTCGAAGGCTGGAACATCCGCCAGCTGCGTGCCGCCCTGGCGCGTGCACAGCCGCTGCAGCACGAAACCACCGACCTGTCCGACACTGAGCTGATGGCCAAGCTCGGCTTCGCCGACCAGCACCCGGAAGGCCGCTTCCTGCCGGAAACCTATATCTACCAGCGTGGCGACAGCGACGTGGATGTGCTCAAGCGCGCTCATGCCGCGATGGAGAAGGAACTGGATGCCGCCTGGGCTGAGCGCAGCGATGATCTGCCGCTGAAGTCGCCTTACGAGCTGCTGATCCTGGCCTCGATCATCGAGAAGGAAACCGGCCTGGCCAGCGAGCGCCCGCAGATTGCCGGCGTGTTCGCGCGGCGCCTGAAGATGGGCATGCGCCTGCAGACCGACCCGACCGTGATCTACGGCATCGGCAGCGCCTACGACGGCGATATCCGCAAGGTGCACCTGACCACCGACACGCCGTACAACACCTATACCCGCGCCGGCCTCACGCCGACGCCGATCGCCATGCCGGGGCGCGACGCGCTGCATGCCGCCGCCAAGCCGGCACCGGGCGATGCGCTGTACTTCGTGGCCGTCGGCGATGGCAGTGGTGCGCACGTGTTTTCCGCGTCCTACACCGATCACAACAGCGCCGTGGCCGAGTACCTGAAGCGCCTGCGTGCCAAGCGCAGCGAGGCGGCGTCGCAATGAGCGGCATGACTCGAATGATCTACAGGATGTCCCGATGAGCGAAGCACTCGCCCCTTGGCAGCAGCGCGTCTATGACCAGACCGTGGCCGCACTCGACGTGGGCCGGCTTGGTCACGGCCTGCTGCTGTGCGGCCCGGCCGGCATGGGCAAGCGTGCGGTGGCGATGCGGCTGGCCGCGCATGTGCTCAACCACGGCGAGGACGCGGCGGCACGCCAGCGCAACGCCCAGTTGATCGCCGCCGGCACCCATCCGGACCTGCAGTTCACCAGCTTCATTCCCAACAAAACCGGCGACAAGCTGCGCACCGAGATCGTCATCGAGCAGGTGCGTGAGATCTCGCAGAAGCTGGCACTGACCCCGCATTACGGCGTGGCCCAGGTGGTCATCGTCGATCCGGCCGATGCCATCAACCGCGCTGCCTGCAATGCCTTGCTGAAGACGCTGGAAGAGCCATCGCCGGGCCGTTACCTGTGGCTGCTCAGCGCCGACCCGGCGCGCCTGCCGCAGACCATCCGCAGCCGCTGCCAGCGCCTGGAGTTCCGCATGCCGCCGCGTGAGGAAGCCATGGCCTGGCTGCAGTCGCGTGGCTATACCGAAGGCGTGGCGCGTGAAGCGCTGGACGCCACCCGTGGCCACCCGGCGTTGGCCGACCAATGGCTGCAAGGCGAGGGCATGGCCCTGCGCCGGCAGGTGGCCAGCGAGCTGGAGCAGCTGCTGGCCGGCAGGCTGGGCAGTGTTGAGCTGGCCCAGCGCTGGACCGGCGACGACAACGCCGACCTGCGCCTGCGCCATGCCGCCGACCTGGCACTGAAGAAAGCGGCCGATGGCTTGACCGATCCGGCCCGATTGAACAAGCTGGCCGCCTGGTTTGATGCCGCCAATCGCACCCGCGACCTGCTGCGCACCACCATCCGTGCCGACCTGGCCGTGGTGGAGCTGCTGCTGGCATGGGGCGCGGCCAACCAAGTGCAATCCAAGGGGAC
>QFOV01000330.1 GCA_003248565.1 Stenotrophomonas sp. | reverse complement strand
GCCTGCCGAACCGGCGTTGACGTGGTCAACCCTGTTGGAGCGACGCCAGCAGTACATCGCCAATATCCACGCCAGCTACCAGAAGCGGCTGGACGAAACGGGGGTTGTGCGGATCAGCAATCGAGGACACCTGGTCGACCCGCACACGGTGCAATGCGAGGACGGCACCCAGTTCCGCGCCGAGCACATCGTCATCGCTACCGGCGCGCATCCGCTCAAGCCCGAGCTGCCGGGGGCCGAGTTGGGTGGTGTCTCCGATGACTTTTTCGCGCTGCAGACGCGCCCGGATCGGGTCGCCTTGATAGGCGGCGGTTATATCGCGGTGGAACTTGCCGGTGTACTGCGCGCCCTGGGGAGCGAGGTTGCCTTGCTGGTGCGCGGCCAGCGCCTGCTGGATAAGTTCGATGCGGAAGTGTCGGACCAGCTGGCGGAGAACCTGCGCCTGCAGGGCGTGGAGCTGCACTTCGGCTGCAAGGTGGAGGCACTGCAGCGGCAGCAGCAACAGATCCGCGCGCAGCTGCACAATGGGCCCGAGCAGGCTGTGTTCGACACCGTGCTGTTTGCGACCGGGCGCGGACCGAATACCCGAGGACTTGGTCTGGAACAGGCAGGCGTGAAGCTGGGCGAGAAGGGCCAGGTCGAGGTGGATGACTACCAGAACACCTCGGTGCCGGGCATCTATGCGGTTGGCGACGTTACTGGCCGGGTGACCCTGACACCGGTGGCGATTGCAGCCGCGCGCAGGCTGATGGATCGCGTGCTGGGCGGGCATCCGGAGGCCAGGCTCGATTACGAGAATGTTCCCAGTGTTGTGTTCGCGCATCCGCCGCTGGGCAGTGTCGGCCTGAGCGAGGAAGAGGCGAGCAGGCGCTTTGGCAAGGTGAGCACGTATTACAGCCGCTTCCGGCCGATGCTGCAGGCGCTGGGGCAGGGTGAAGTGCGCAGTCTGTTCAAGATGGTTTGCGCTGGCGAGGACGAGAAGGTGGTTGGCATCCATCTGCTGGGCGAGGGCGCCGACGAAATCCTGCAGGGATTTGCGGTGGCGGTGAAGGCTGGCGTGACACGCAGGCAGATGGAGGAGACGGTGGCGATCCATCCGACTTCGGCTGAGGAAGTTGTTCTGATGCGCTGAGGGGGCAGCAACAGCAATAGCAACAGCAACAGCAACAGTGCAAAGGCACCCCTCCTCAATCCTCCCCTGCGCTGCGCGCAAGGGAGGAGGCGGATCCTGCAGTCGCCGACAATGCGTTTGCTCCCTCCCTTTGCCGCAGGCAAGGGGAGGGTTGGGGAGGGGTGTAGTTGATCTTGCTCCTTCTCCGGTAAACGCCTTGGTCCTACCCGCCAGCCCGTACAAATCCCTTAGCGCCCATAATGGAAAGCCATCTCCCCCGGATGCCGTAACAGCGTGACTGCTCCAAACCAGCGCGAGGCCACCATGGCCACGCCAACACTGCCCACCAGTTCGCGTCGGCTGTTGATCAGCGGCCTGTTGCTGGCCGCCACCGGTGCGATCGCCGCGTCCGGCAAGGCGGTGATCGTCAAGCTCGCCTACCGGCATGGCGCCGATGCCACCGCCTTGCTTGCGCTGCGGATGATGATCGCGTTTCCGTTCTTCATCGCCATGGGCGTGTGGGCGGCACGGCGCGCGCAGCCGCTGTCGGTCGGTGATCGTTGGCGGGTGCTGCTGCTCGGCTTCAGTGGTTATTACCTGTCGAGCTATCTGGATTTCCTTGGCCTGCAATACATCAGCGCAACGCTGGAACGGCTCATCCTGTATCTCAGCCCCACGTTGGTGGTGTTGATTGCATTGGTGGTGCTCAAGCAACGGCCCACCCGTATCCAGGTAGCGGCCTTGCTGGTCAGCTACCTCGGCGTATTGCTGGCTTTCGGCCATGACATCCAGCTCGAAGGCCGGCGTACCTTGATCGGCTCGGCCCTGGTGTTCGCCAGTGCGCTCAGTTATGCGGTGTATCTGTTCGGCAGCGGCCAGGCGGTGGTGCGGATTGGCGCGGTGCGCCTGACTGCCTACGCCAGCATGGTGGCCTGCGTGCTGTGCATCGGCCAATACCTGCTGTTCCAGCCCTGGGCAGCGCTGTGGGAGTACGCGCCGCCGGTGTACTGGCTGTCACTGCTCAACGGCACGGTCTGTACCGTCTTGCCGGTGCTGGCGATCATGATCGGGGTCAAGCGGATTGGCTCCTCGCTGGCGGCGCAGGTGAGTATGCTGGGGCCGGTTTCCACGATTGTGCTCAGTGTATGGCTGCTCGACGAACCGATGGGCATTTGGCAAAGCGCCGGGACGGTGCTGGTGTTGCTGGGCGTGCTGCTGGTGGGCAGCGGCGTGGCGAAGAAGCGATGAGTCCTGAGGCCAGTACCGCCGCCGGCCATGCGCGCATCCTTGAGGCGATTCGTGCCATTCCGCGTGGGCAGGTGCTCGGCTATGGCGAAGTGGCGGCCAAGGCCGGGTTGCCCGGAAGGGCAAGGCTGGTGGCGCGACTGCTGGGCAGCAATGAGGACCCGGAGCTGCCTTGGCATCGGGTGCTGCGTTCGGACGGTCGCATCGCAATGCCGGAGGGCTCGCGAGGTTGGGGAGAGCAGAGCCAACGGCTACGGGCCGAGGGCGTGGTGGTGGAGAACGGCAGGGTGAAGCGGCCCAAGCCGCCGCGCAGCCTGGACGAGGCGATCTGGGGCCCGGGCTAGTCGCTGCGGCTATGATGTAGCCAGTTTCCCCGGATGCCACCATGTTCCCGCGCCTACCCAAGATCACCCAGACGTTGCTGATCGCCAACATCGTCCTGTTCCTGCTGCAGCAGCTTCCGCAGACGGCGGGCATCTTCACCCAGTTGATGCTGTGGCCGCTGGGGTCGCAGCAGGTCTTCAGCGATTCACCGGGATTCGAACCGTGGCAGCTGCTGAGCTACGGTTTCCTGCATGGCAGCTTCGGCCATCTGTTCTTCAACATGCTGGCGCTTTTCATGTTTGGTGCGCCGTTGGAGGCGACCTGGGGCGAGAAGCGCTTCCTCACCTATTACATGGTGTGCGTGGTCGGCGCCGGCCTGTGCCAGTTGCTGGTGGCTGCGTTTGCCGGCGAGTACAACCCGGTGCTGGGCGCCTCTGGCGGCGTATTCGGCCTGCTGCTGGCCTACGGCATGTTGTTCCCGAACCAACGGGTGGTGCTGTTGTTCCCGCCGATTCCGATGAAGGCACGTACTTTCGTGATCGTGTTCGGTGCGATTGAGCTGCTGCTGGGCTTCACCGGTTGGCAGCCAGGCGTCGCCCATTTCGCCCACTTGGGCGGCATGCTGTTTGGCTGGTTGCTGATCCGCTACTGGCGTGGGCAGCCACCGTTCAACAAGCGTGGCCCGCACCTGCGCCGCGTCAAATA
>QFOV01000329.1 GCA_003248565.1 Stenotrophomonas sp. | reverse complement strand
CCGCTGGTGCCGGGCAGCATCCAGTCCAGCAGGATCATGTCCGGTACCCGGTCGGCAATGGCGGTCTGCGCTTCGAGGGCGTCGCCGGCATGGACCGGGTCGTACTCACCCTTGCGCAGGGCGAAGGCGACCATGTCACGGATCGCGGGTTCGTCATCGACAATCAGGATACGTTTCTGCACGTGGCGCCTACCGGAATGCCCATCAATAAGGGATGTGCTCAGTAGACTACGGTTTGATGACGGGTTTGTGACATTGGTTGAGGCTAAACCCCGGAAATGTCGCGGGCAGGTTCACTTTCGTGACATTTCCGGGTCCTGCACGCCGAGCCGGCGCATTTCCAGCACGGTCGGCATGATCGACTCGATGCGGGCGTCGACGCGTGCACGGCTCACGTAGTCCAGCCCGGGTTGTTTGAGCAGGGCCTGGAATTGGATCAACGCCTGTTCCGGCCGTCCATTCAGGTACGCAGCCTCGGCATACCCCTCGCTGGCGCGGGTGCTGTCGCCGGCCAGTTCGCTGGCGCGGGCGAAGGTGGCCTGGAACACCGGGTCGTCGCTGGAACGGGCCAGCAGTGGCCGCAGCATGGCCTGCGCGCGCTGGCCGGCGGCGACGCCACCCTGCTCATTGAGCACCTGCGCATAGGTCAGGGCCACCGGGCGGCTCTGTGGCAGGCGCTTGAGCAGGGTGTCGAAGCGCTGGTTGGCGTCTTCATGGCGACCGCTGCGTGATTCGGCCTCGCCCACGGCCAGGTTGATCCACAGGTTGCCCGGGTATTCCTGCAGCAGCTGCAGCAGCTCCGGCAGGGCCTGGGCAACGCCGCCGGCGCCGCCGTCACGCAGCCTGGCGATGGCCACGCCATAGCGTTGCGCATCGGTGAGGCCATTCTTCTGGCTGCGTTTGAGGCCTTCGTATTCGCGCACCAGTTCCGACGGGGTTGGCGCACTGAGCACGCGCAGGCGTTCGCGGGCCCAGTCGAACTGGCCGGTGGCGCCACGTGGCAGGCTGTTATCGGGCAGGGACAGCTGCAAGCCGGCTGGCAGCAATGGGTTGCCGCCACCCAGCGGGCTGCTGGTATCGGGCACTGACGGATTGACCCGCTCCTGCAGGACCCCGGTCGGGGTCTGGGTGGTCAACAGGACAGTGTCCTTCTTCATCTGCTCGGCGCGCGCCTTGGCCTCGCTGATGCGGGTGATGTTGACCGGGTGGGTACGCAGGAAATCCGGCGTGGAGTAGCCGCCTTCGTTGCCACGCATCGCTGCCGACATGCGCTCGAAGAAGCCGGCCATGGCGTCCACGTCATAGCCGCTGCGGGCCAGGGTGCGGATGCCGAGGCGATCGGCCTCCGATTCGTTGGAGCGGGTGAAGTTGATCTGGCGCTGCTGCATCAGCCCCATGCCGGAGGTGATCGCGGCCATGGTCGCGTCGCCGGAGGAGTTGCCGCCGGCCTGCTGCGCAGCGATCACCGCCGCCAGCATGCCGAGCAGGATCGGGATCTGGTCGCGCTGGGCACGTTCCACCCCGCGCAGCACATGTTGCTGGGTGACGTGGGCGATTTCGTGTGACAGCACCGCGGCCACCTCGTCCTCGCGCTCGGCGGTCAGGACCAGGCCGGCGTTCATGCCGATGTAGCCGCCCAACGTGGCAAACGCATTGATCTGCCGGTCCTTCATCATGAAGAACGTGTACTTCTGCTGCGGCTGGGCACTGTTGGAGCCAAGCCGGGTGCCCATGGTCGTGAGCCAGTCGGCCACCAGCGGGTCGTCCAGCAGGTAGCCGTAGTTGCGCAGTTCGCGCAGCATCATGCCGCCGTACTCCGCCTGCCGTGCCGGGGTCAGCAGCTCGCCGGCCGACGAACCGATGTCGGGCAGTTTGCTTTCATCGGCACGGGACAGCGGGGTGGCCAGGGCCAGCGTTATGGCGGTGGCAAGCAGCAGGTTGCGCAAGCGGTGACTCCGGGTAGTGGCAAGGCGGAGGATGACGGGGAAGCGGGGTGCGGGTGTGAAGCACAGGTTAACCCGCTGTGTTCTGTCGGTGGCATCGTTAATCCGCGCGACCGGTACCATATATAGACAATGTTTCCACCCAGGAGTTTCGTTGTGACAACCTCATCCAGCACCGGTGCGCCGGAGATCACCATCTACTCCACCGCCGTCTGCCCGTATTGCGTAGCGGCCAAGAATTTCCTGAAGAGCAAGAACCAGTCCTGGACCGAGGTCCGGATTGATCTTGACCCGGCCGCGCGCGAGAAGATGATGGCGCTGACCAAGCGCACCAGCGTGCCGCAGATCTTCGTCGGCGACGTTCATGTGGGCGGCTACGACGACATGATCGCGCTGCACCGCGAAGGCAAGCTGGAGCCGCTGCTGGCCGGGCAGGGCGCATGAGCGCGGATAACGAAAAGGACCGTCTGGCCGAATTCACCGAATTCCGCCAGCGCATGAACCAGCGCATCCTGGCCGAGCCCAACCAGGTGGTGCGGCGCTTCTTCGCGCTCGATACCCAGACCTACCAGGCCGGCGCGCTGGATGTGAAGACCAAGGAGCTGCTGGGCCTGGTCGCCTCGATGGTGCTGCGCTGCGATGACTGCATCAGCTACCACGTGGCCCAGTGCAAGGAGGCCGGGGTCAGCCGCGAGGAGTTCTTCGAGACCTTCTCGGTCGGCCTGGTGGTGGGTGGTTCCATCGTCATCCCGCACCTGCGGCGGGCGGTGGATTTCCTTGACCAACTGGAGAACGGGGAGGCCGCGGCGCCGGCCGGGCACGAGCACAGCTGAACCCCAGACCTTCGTCCAGTTGGGGCTGGCGCGGCTGATCAGGCATAATTGACAGTTGAAACCTTTTCAATCGCGCCGGGTTCCGGGCAGCCGGATGGCGCATTCCTCCTCCCTGTTCGGAATACCTAGAAATGACGCAGACAATCACCGTCATCCGCGGCGATGGCATCGGCCCGGAAATCATGGACGCCACCCTGTTCGTGCTGGACAAGCTGGGCGCTGGCCTGAGCTATGAGTTCGCCGACGCCGGCCTGGCCGCGCTGGAAAAGCATGGTGAGCTGATCCCGGCTTCCACCCTGGAGTCGATCAAGAAGAACAAGGTCGCCCTGAAGAGCCCGCTGACCACGCCGGTCGGTGGCGGTTTCAGCTCGATCAACGTTGCCCTGCGTCGCCAGTTCGACCTGTACGCCAACGTGCGCCCGGCCATCTCGTTCCCGAACACCAAGTCGCGCTACGAGAACATCAACATGATCACGGTGCGTGAGAACACCGAAGGCGCCTACCTGGCCGAAGGCCAGGAAGTGTCGGCCGACGGCGAGACCGCGTTCTCCGGCACCCGCATCACCCGCAAGGGCTCCGAGCGCATCGTGCGCTACGCCTTCGAGCTGGCCAAGAGCACCGGCCGCAAGAAGGTCACCGCCGTG